>DAHUZG010000316.1 GCA_027306715.1 Acidimicrobiaceae bacterium | reverse complement strand
CCCCCGCGGCCGCTGGCGGCCGCTCGCCCTGAATCTGGTCGGGGTCGCCGCCGCCATCGGGATCTGGGAGGTGGTGAGCGCTTCAGGGGCGGTCGGTCCGACCGCCCTCGCCTCGGTCCCGGCGACGGCCCGGCACCTCGTCAGCTCCCGGGGCCAGCTCGCCTCGAGCCTTGCTGCGACGCTCGAGGCCTGGGCCGTCGGCGTCGGCCTCGCCGTCGTCGCCGGCATCGCCCTCGGCACCCTGGTCGGCCGCTCGACCGTCGCAGAGGACCTCACCGAGGCACTGGTTCGGATGATGCGGCCGCTGCCGTCGTTGGCTCTCATCCCGATCGCCATCCTGCTCGCCGGGATCGGGTTGAAGATGACCGCCGGGCTCGTTGCCTTCACCTCCTTCTGGCCGGTGTTCATCAACACCCGCTACGCCGTCCATCAGGTCGACAACCGCCTCCTCGACACCGCCAGGACGCTCGAGCTGCGGGGGTGGCGGCTGCTCGCCCGCGTCGTGCTGCCCGCGGCGTCGCCCATGATCGCCAGCGGCATCCAGGTCGCGATCAGCCTTGCGCTCGTCGTCACCGTCTCGGTCGAGCTCGTGGCGGGCTCGGGCGGCCTCGGCTCGTTCGTGCTGAGCGCCGAGGAGGCGAGCGCCATCCCGACGATGTACGCCGGGATCGTGGTCGGCGGGACGCTCGGTTGGATCCTCAACGTCGGCTTCGGCGCCGTCGCCCGGCGCTCGCTGCGCTGGCAGCTCCAGTCCGAGCACGCCGCGCTCTGACGGTGCGGGCGACCGGCACGTTGATGGCGCCTCGAGGAAGACGTCCTGTCCTCCTGCTCCTGCGCCGTCGCCTCGGCTCCTGGCTGCTCGGCCTCGGCGGCCTCGCCCTCGCCGCGCTCACCTGGCAGCTCCTGTCGCTGGCGCTGGCGAGCTCGATCTTCCCGACCTTCTCGGCAGCGGTCGCCGACGCCTGGTCGATCGTCACCGGCCCGGTGCTCACCGCCGATCTCGTGCCGTCGGTTCTCCGCACCGCCGTCGGATTCTCGTTGAGTGGAGTCGCCGGGATCATCATCGGTCTTGCCGTCGGCTACTACCGGCTGCTGCGGGAGCTCACCTCGGCGCTGTTCGACTTCTTCCGCTCGCTGCCGACGCCGCTTCTCGTGCCGGTCTTCATCGTGCTGTTCGGCCTCGGCGGGACGATGGTCGTGGCGGTGATCGTCACGGCGGCGATCTGGCCCGTGCTGATCAACACCGCGAACGGGACGGCCGGCCTCGACCCGACGATGCTCGACACCGCACGGGTGTGCGGCCTGCGCGGACCGTCGTTGCTCGGGCGGGTGATCCTGCCGGCCGTGAGCCCGCAGATCTTCGCCGGGCTGCGGGTGGCGATCAGCGTCTCGCTCGCCGTCATGGTCGTCGCCGAGATCCTCGGCGGCAGCTCCGGGATCGGGTACTTCATCAACAACGCCCAGCAGGCGTTCCAGATCACCGACAGCTATGCCGGCATCCTCTTGCTGTGCGTTCTCGGCTGGCTGTTCGACAGCCTCTTCCTGCTCGTCGAGCGGCGCCTGCTCGCCTGGCAGCGGGGCACGGTCGGAGGAGAGGGCGATGCCTGATCTGCCCGAGAACGCTATGAGGTCGGAGGTCGCTGTGGAGTCGGAGAACGCGGTGAGGTCGGAGGACGGGTTGCCGCCACGGGAAGATTCCGTGCTCTCGGTCCGCCGGCTGGCGATGACCTTGACGAGCCGCGACGGGGTGTCGACGGAGGTGACCGCCGACGTCAGCCTCGAGCTCGGCCGCCGCGAGTTCGTCAGCATCGTCGGTCCGTCCGGCAGCGGCAAGACGACCCTGCTGCGTGCCGCCGCCGGGCTGCGCCGGCCGACGCGGGGTGAGGTCCGCTTCGAGGGCCAGCCGCTCGCCGACGTCGTGCCCGGCATCTCGGTCGTCTTTCAGGAATACAACAAGAGCCTCTTTCCCTGGATGTCGATCGGCAGCAACGTGGCTATGGGCGCCCGCCGCCTGCCGAAGGAGCAGAGAGCGACGCGGGTGGAGGCGGCGCTTGCCGAGGTCGGCCTCACCGGGTTCGCCTCGCGCTACCCCTTCGAGCTGTCGGGGGGAATGCAGCAGCGGGCGGCGCTCGCCCGGGCGATGGTGTCGGACCCGAAGGTGCTGATGATGGACGAGCCGTTCGCCTCCGTCGACGCCCTCACCCGCGGCCATCTCGAGGACGTCGTCGCCCGGCTGTGGGAGCACTCGACCTGTGCCGCGCTGCTCGTCACCCATGACGTCGGCGAGGCCGTCTACCTCTCCGACCGCGTCCTGGTTCTCTCCGCCCGCCCGTCGCGGGTGCTCGCCGAGATCGCCGTCGGGCTCCCCCGACCTCGGACCCAGCGCGAGACGCGCCAGACGCCGCGCTTCGCCGAGCTCTCGGCCGAGGTGCTCGACTACGTCGAGCAGGCCGGGCGCGCCTCCGGCCTCGGCTCTCCCGGCGCCGCCCCCGCCGCGCCGGGCTAGCTCGCCCCGACCGTGGCCCGCCGGCGCCGGCCCGGCGCGCTCAGCTCCGCGGCGCCTCCCGCGGGCGGATCACCGACATCCCCGCCACGGGGTGCGGCTCGTAGGGCTGCTCGAGGTCGTCGATCTCCTCGGGACTGAGCTCGACCGAGACGGCGCCGAGCGCGTCGTCGAGCTGGGCGACGCTTGTCACCCCGACGATCGGCGACGACACGGGCGGCTTGGAGAGCAGCCACGCCAGCGCGATCTGGGCCCGGCTCACCTGGCGCTTGGCCGCCAACGCGGCGACACGCTCGACGATCGTGCGGTCGTCCTCGGAGTAGAGCTGGCGGGCGAAATCGTCGACCCGGCTGCGCTCGGTCTGCTCGTCCCAGGAACGGGTGAGGCGGCCTCGAGCGAGCGGGCTCCAGGGGATGACGCCGATCCCCTCGGCCCCGCAGAGCGGCATCATCTCCCGCTCCTCCTCGCGGTAGAGGAGGTTGTAGTGGTTCTGCATCGTGACAAAACGCGCCCATCCCCGGCGCTCGGCGGTGTGCAGCATCGTGGCGAACTGCCACGCCCACATCGACGAGGCGCCCAGGTAGCGGGCCTTGCCGGCGCGCACGACGTCGTTCAGCGCCTCGAGGGTCTCCTCGATGGCGACCGAGGGGTCGAAGCGGTGGATCTGGTAGAGGTCGACGTAGTCGGTGCCGAGCCGGCGCAGGCTGTGGTCGATCTCGGCGAGGATCGCCTTGCGCGAGAGGCCGCCTCCGTTGGGCCCCTCGTGCATCCGCCCATGGACCTTGGTGGCGATGACGATCTCGTCGCGGCGGGCGTACTCCGCCAGCGCACGCCCTGTGATCTCCTCGCTCGAGCCGGCCGAGTAGACGTTGGCGGTGTCGAAGAAGTTGACGCCGGCCTCGACGGCGCGGCGGATGATGGGCCGGGACTGCTCCTCGTCGAGGCTCCAGCGCTGTGCCCCGAGCTGCGGCTCGCCGAAGCTCATGCAGCCGAGACAGATACGCGAGACGTCGAGGCCGGTCGTGCCGAGCTTGACGTAGTCCATCGTGCCTCCTTGCTGGCGGCGGGCCGCCGGCGGCAGTCGAGCCGGCGCAGTCGAGCCGGCGGCAGTCGGTCAGTCGGCCAGCGCTGGCGGCGGCTCGACCTCGCGACGATATGGCGCCTTGGCCGGCTGCCCGGCGCGGCGCAGGCGCAGGGTGACGATCTCGAACGGACGCAAGGTGAGCTCGAGCACGCCCGAGCGGTCCACCGCCAGCTCGCTGAGGGGCCGCTCGAGGAGGTCGGTGAGCCCTGCCGAGGCAAGTGCGAAGCCGGCCGACAGTCGCGCCCGCGCCCGCCCTCCGAGCGGCTCGTAGAGGCGCACGACGATGTCGCCGGAACGGTCCTCGGCGGCTTTCACCGCCTCGACGATCACCGCCCCGTCCGGCTCGACGCTCACGAGCGGGCGCACGGAGCGCTCGCCGCGGACCCGCCGCGGCAAGAGGTTGGCGGCATAGCCGGCGCGCACGGCGTCGGCGAGGCTCGCCCCTGGCCAGACCTCGACGGCGGAGCGATGGATCCCGGCGTCGGCGCGAGGGTCGGGAAAGCGCGGGCCGCGGACGAGCGAGAGCCGGACGGCCGTCGTCAGGCCGCCACCGGGCCGCTGGCGCCGGCTGACATCGTGGCCGTAGAGCGAGTCGTTGACGATCGCCACGCCGTACCCGGGCGCCGCGCCCTCGGCGACGTGGACGAAACGGTGCCCGCACAGCTCGAACCGGGCGACGTCCCACGAGGTGTTCTCCGCCGTCGGGCGGTGGAGGTGGCCGAACTGGATCTCGGCGGTCGAGCGCTCCGCCTGCAGGTCGAGCCCGAAGGAGAGCTTGAGCAGCCGCTCCCGCTCGTGCCAGTCGACCTCGCTCTCGATCCGCAGCTGCCGCTCGCCACGCCGCAGCCGGAGGAGCTGGCTCACCCGCGAGGCGCCGAAGGAGCGCCGCAGGCCGACAGCCGCCTCGTCGGGGCCGGCGGCGAGCACCGCGGTCTCGTCGAGGCCGACGAGGTCCTCCCGGCCGTGGCGGTACCAGCGGTCGATGTCCCAGGCGTCCCAGGCTGCCGGGTAGTCCGGGTGGAGCTGCAGCAGGTTCACCCGCTCGCCGGGGGCCACGACCTCGCGCCCGGCGACGAGGTCGGCGATCGACTCGACGAGGCCGTCCTCGCCGAGGGTGACCTCGAGCAGGCCGTTCGCCAGCACGAGGCGCCCAGCCTCGCCGCGCCGGAGCACCACCTCCTCACCGGTCGGGGCAGCCTCCTCCCCGGCGGCGAGGGCGGCGACCCCGGCGCGGGGATGGGGGGCGGCGTTGAAGGTGACCGGTCGCTCGCCGCCGCCGGCGAGAGCGGCGACAGCCTCCCCGGCGAGCGCCTCGAGGTCCCTCTCTGCGGCTGCCAGGGCGGCGCGGGCCTGGTCGTTGACCTCGGCGATCGACGATCCCGGGAGGATGTCGTGGAACTGGTGCAGCAGCACGACCTTCCAGAGCCGCTCGAGCTCGCCGTAGGGGTAGGTCCCGAGCCCGCCGGCCGTCGCCGTCGTCCACCACAGCTCCGCCTCTCGCAGCAGGTGCTCGCAGCGGCGGTTGAGCCGTTTCAGCTCGGCCTGGCTCGTCAGCGTCCCGCGGTGGCGCTCGAAGTAGAGCTCACCGCTCCACACCGGAGCGTCGGGGTACTCCTCCTCGGCGGCACGGAAGAAGCCGGCGGGCGTGCCGATCGAGAGCACCGGGCCGCCTTCGAGGTCGGCCTGGCGGGCGGCGCGTTCGAGCATCGCGGGGCTCGGGCCGCCGCCGCCGTCGCCGTAGCCGAACGGCACGAGCGAGCTGCGCGCCCTGCCCCGCTCGGCGAATTGCCGCTCGGCGCGGGCGAGCTCGGCCGGCACCAGCTCGGCGTTGTAGGTGTCGACAGGCGGGAAGTGGGTGAACACCCGTGTCCCGTCGAGCCCCTCCCAGTAGAAGCTGTGGTGGGGGAATCGGTTGGTGTCGTTCCAGGAGAGCTTCTGGGTGAGGAACCAGCGTGAGCCGGCGAGGACGACGAGCTGGGGGAGCGCCGCCGAGTAGCCGAAGCAGTCGGGCAGCCACACCTCCTCGCACTCGATCCCGGTGTGCTCGAGGAAGAAGCGCTTGCCGTAGAGCAGCTGGCGGGCGAGCGCCTCGCCGCCGGGGATGTTGGTGTCGGACTCGACCCACATCCCGCCGACGGGGACGAAGCGGCCCTCAAAGGCCGCCTCGAGCATCGCCGTGAAGACCTCGGGGTACGACTCCCGCATCCAGTCCCACTGCTGAGCCTGCGAGCAGGCGAAGACCAGCTCGGGGTGCTCGGCGAGGAGGGCGGTGGCGCCCGAGAAGGTGCGGGCGCACTTGCGCACCGTCTCGTCGAGCGGCCACAGCCAGGCGGAGTCGATGTGGGCGTGGCCGACGGCGGTGAGGCGGTGGGCGCTCGCCGAGGCCGGAGCGGCGAGCGCCCCGGCAAGCTCGGCTCGGGCCGCCTTGGCGCCCGGGGCGACACCGGCGCGCTCGACGGCGTCGACGGCGCGCTCGAGGGCTCGCAGCAGCTCGTGCCGGCGCCCGCTCGTCCCGGGTAGCTCACGTGCCAGGCCGAGCAGCACCTCGACGTCAAAAGCGAGGGCGCGGACCTCCTCGTCGACGAGAACGAGGCGGGCGCCGCCGAAGCGGTACAGCGGCTCGCTGCCCGCTGTCGAGCGCGATCCGAGCTCGGTCGGCTGCCAGGCCTCGCCGGTGCCCATGATCGCCGGGATGGCGACCGCCTCGACGAGGCAGGCGACGCTCGCCGCCTCGCCCCCTGCGGCGCCTCCCGCCTCGAGGCCGCCGTCACGTTCGGGCTCGAGGGTGACGAGCCTGGCAGGAAGGGCGCAGTTGCGCGGGTGGATCCCCCGCAGCACGCGCCCGGAGAGGTCGTAGACGAGCCCCTCGGCCTGGAAGCCGGGCTCGCTGCCGATGAAGCCGAGGTCGATCTCGAGCTCGACCCGGCGCCCGGACCATCCCGGCGGGACGCGCCCGCTCACTGTGAACCACGTGGTCGACCACGGCGCCCCCCAGGCCGCTCCCTGCGGGACGGCGGACGCCTGATCTACGTCGGCGCAGGCTCCTCGGGCCGCATCTCTGCGCTCGACGCATCCGAGTGCCCGCCCACCTTCTCCACCGCGCCGCAGCAGGTGCAATACATCATGGCCGGCGGCCCCAAGGCCCT
>DAHUZG010000315.1 GCA_027306715.1 Acidimicrobiaceae bacterium | reverse complement strand
AGGTGCTGAAGGGCGCAGACATGGTCTTCATCACCGCCGGGAAGGGTGGCGGGACGGGTACCGGCGCTGCTCCGGTCATCGCCGAGGTGGCAAAGAGCCTGGGGGCGCTCACGATCGGGGTGGTCACCCGCCCCTTCGCCTTCGAGGGCCGTCGCCGCTCCGTCGCCGCCGACGCAGGCATCCAGCGGCTGAAGGAGAAGGTCGACACCCTCATCATCATCCCGAACGAGCGATTGCTCACCCTCGCCGACTCGAAGACCTCGATGCTCGACGCCTTCCGGATGGCCGACGAGGTGCTGCTGCAGGGCGTGCAGGGCATCACCGACCTGATCAACGTGCCGGGGCTGATCAACACCGACTTCGCCGACGTGAAGATGATCATGCAGTCGGCGGGCACGGCGATCATGGGCATCGGGTCGGCCTCGGGCGAGGGTCGGGCCGCCAACGCCGCACGTCACGCCATCACGAGCCCGCTCCTCGAGGCCTCGATCGAGGGGGCGCGCGGCATCCTTCTCAACATCGCCGGGGGCCGGAACCTCGGACTGCTCGAGGTCAACGATGCTGCCGCCATCGTCCACTCGGTCGCCCACCCGGAGGCGAACATCATCTTCGGCAGCGTGATCGACGACGAGCTCGGCGACTCGGTGCGGGTGACGGTGATCGCCGCCGGCTTCGACCGCTACGACGACCGCGCGGCGGGGGTCGACGGCCGGCCGGCGCAGGCGGCCGGCGGGCGCTCCGGTGCCGAGCGGCCTGCGCAGGGCTCGGCCGGGACCGTCGACCACGTCGACGTCTTTGCCGTCGGGGAGGACGAGGTCGACCTCGGTGACGACGACTTCGACGTTCCCTCCTTCCTGCGCTGAGTCCCGCCGCATCGAGGCGACCGACGCCTGGGCCCTTGTCACGACCCGGGCCGCAGGTGACCTGAGCGGCTTCGCCGGTCAGGGCGACTTGTCGAGCGGGGGTGACCGGCGCTACCGCAGCCTCGTCGACCTCCCGTGGAGCTTCGCCCGCCAGGTGCACGCCGCCGGGGTAACGACCCTCGAACGGGCGGGATCGGCGCTCGCAGCTCCCGCCGACGCCATCGTCTTTACCGGATCAGGCGCCTGCCTCGCCGTGCTCGGAGCCGACTGCGCCCTCGTCGCCTTGGCCAGCCCGGACGGGGTGACCGGGGTCGCTCATGCCGGCTGGCGCGGCATCGAGGCCGGGGTCCTCGAAAAGACCGTGGCCGTGATGCGCGACGCCGGGGCGAGCAGCGTCTCGGCGCTGCTCGGGCCCTGCATCCACCCGTGCTGCTACGCCTTCTCGCCCGATCACCTCGAGAAGCTGCAACGGCGCTGCGGCGATGTCGTCGCCGGCACGACCACCACCGGCGAGCCGGCTCTCGACCTTCCCGCCTCGGTTGCCGCGGCACTCCGGCGCGCCGGGGCCGAGCTCGCCGGAACCCTTGGTGAGTGCACATCATGTGACAAGCGATGGTTCTCCTGGCGAGCGCGGGGCGAGAGCGGCCGCCATGCCCTGGCCGTCTTCCGGCGGCCCCGGTGACAGCTCCCGGCGCCGCCGCCGAGGGTCCCGTGAGGTCCGGTCCCGCCGGCCTGGCGGCGGCGGTGACCGAGCGACTGGCTGTCGTGCGCCGGAGGATCTCGGCGGCCGGCGGCAACTGCGCCGGCGTGCGGGTCGTCGCGGTGACGAAGGGCTTCGGCTCGGAGGCCGTCGCCGCGGCGGCCGCGGCGGGGCTGCTCGACATCGGCGAGAACTACGCCAGCGAGCTGCTGGCCAAGGCGACCGCTGACACCGCCGGTCTTCGATGGCACTTCCTCGGCGCCGTGCAACGGAACAAGGTCGCCCGTCTTTCTTCCCGCGTCGCCTGCTGGCAGGGGGTCGACCGGCTCGCGGAGGGCGAAGCGATCGCCCGCTGCGCGCCCGGCGCCGAGGTGCTCGTCGAGGTCGAGCTGAGCGGGGTTGCCGGGCGTGGCGGCGTCCCGGGGAGCGAGGTCGAGAAGCTGGTGGGGCAGTTGCGCCGGCTCGATCTTGACGTCGCCGGGTTGATGACCGTCGCACCGCCCGGCGGGGGAGCGGCCTCGCGCTCGGCGTTCGCCGAGACGGCACGCCTTGCGGCGGGGCTCGGGCTGCGAGAGGTCTCGATGGGGATGACCGACGACCTCGACGAGGCCGTCGCCGCCGGCTCGACGATGGTCCGGATCGGGCGCGGGCTCTTCGGTCCCCGCCGGGCACCTGCTCAGGTGCCACAATGAGGCGTTGAGGAGGATCGGATGGCTTCGTTCATGAACAAGGCGCTTGCCTACCTCGGGCTGAAGGACGTCGAGGACGAGCAGTACGAGCACGACGAGGGGGATTACGCGCCCGAAGAGCGCCCCTATCGCAACGGTGCCCGAGCTGGTCACACGGTGTATCCCGACGCCGAGCACGACGAGCCCGAGCGTGCTCCGGCGACCTTGCGCCCGGTGATGCGCGACGACGCAGCGGCCGCCGCAGCGCCGCGCCCGGCCGCCATCGTCCGACCGATCGTGCCGGCACGCCCGACCAACGCCAAGCCACAGGTCGTCGCCCCCTCCCGCTTCGCCGACGCGCAGGATATCGGTGACCTGGTGAAGGCCAGCTCGCCGGTTATCGTCAACCTTCAGATGAGCGAGCGAGACCTGGCGCGGCGGATGATCGACTTCTGCTCCGGCCTCACCTACGCCCTCGGCGGGGCGATGGAGAAGGTCGCCGACAACGTCTTTCTGCTCACGCCCTCGAACGTCGAGGTCTCGGCCGAGGAGCGGATGCGGCTCCATGAGCGCGGGCTGTTCGAGCAGTGATCGCCCGAATCGTCGTCGACCTGCTGCAGGCCTACCTGCTCGTGCTGCTCGTCCGAATCGTGCTGACCTGGATCCCGATCGACCCCTGGTCGCCGTTCGCCAAGGTGGTGCGCTGGCTCGGCATGATCACCGACCCGATCCTGCGGCCCTTGCGGCGGATCGTGCCGCCGCTGCGCCTCGGGGCGATGGCCCTCGACCTCTCGCCGATCATCGTCATCATCGTCGTCGAGGTGCTCATCGGCGTCTTCGGCGGATCCCGCATCCTCTGATCGCCTCCTGACAGCGGGCGCCGCCGTCAGCTTCGGCGGCGGGACGCAAATCCACCGAATTCGCAGGCCCGGCAGCTACGATCTCGCCATGGAGATCACCGGCAAGGTGCTCCGCGAGGTCGAGTTCCGCGACCGCTTGCGGGGCTACGACACCGACGAGGTCGACGAATTCCTCGAGCGGGTCGCCGTGGCAATCGACGAGCTGAACGCGGAGCACACCGCGCTCAGGTCGCGGGCCGACGACGCCGAGCGCCAGCTGCAACAGATGCCCCCCCTCGACGACGACGGCATCCGCCGGACCCTCGTGCTCGCTCAGCGCACCGCCGACCTTGCGGTGAGCGAGGCGCGCGCCGAGGCCGAGCAGCTGCTCGGCGAGGCTCGCGCCCGCAGCGAGGCGCTCCTTGCCGAGGCCGAGGAAGAGGCCGCCCGCCTGCGTGAGGAGGCTGACCGGGACGTGCGCTCTCGGACCTCCCGCCTGAGTGATCACCACGAGCGCCTGACCCGCGAGATCCGGATCCTCGAGGCGCTCCTCGAGAGCGAGCGGACGCGGATCACCCAGTCGCTGAGCGAGGCCCTGCGCTTCGTCGGCGAGTCGATGGTGGTCTCCGACGACGTCACCGCCGCCGTCGGTGCTGCCGCCGAGCCAGATGAAGGTGACGGCGGGCCCGGCGAGCGGGCCGGACTCGGGTCGTTCCCTCCACTTGATCCCGGGCGCAGCGGCGAGCTCGGGCTCGGGGCCGGGCGGCCGGCCCCCCCGCCCCAGACGGCGCAGCCGGGTGCAGGCCGGACGGTGCCGATCGCAGCGCCGCGCGACGTCCCCCCGCCGCCGACCGCGGGGC
>DAHUZG010000312.1 GCA_027306715.1 Acidimicrobiaceae bacterium | reverse complement strand
CCGTCGCGAGCTCCGGCACCGGCTCGACCCGGCGCAGGCGCAGCCTCCTGGCGAGCTCGGCGAGCTCGGCGTCGGCGCTGCGGCAGCCGGCGCAGGCCGCCAGGTGGGCTGCCAGCCAGCCGGGCGCGAGCCCCCCCGGCTCGCTGTCGAGCTGCGCCGAGAGCGACTCGCGCACGGCATCGCACGCGGCGGCCGGCGCTCGCCGGGGGGTCACCGGGCAGGTCACCGGGCAGTCACCGGGCAGGACGGGTGAGCAGACCGTCGTCGCGCCTGCGGCCGAGCATGCGGTCAAGGAGCGCCCCGGGGTCGCCCTCCTCGGCGATCGCCCGCTTGATGATCCCGATGAGGGCCGGGATCGCCCAGATGTCGCCGCACACCCAGAGCACGGCGGCACCGATCTGCTGGTCGGCGAACGGCGACAGGCTGACGCCGGCGAGGTGCTCGTAGGGCGTGTACCACGACGTCGAGCTGAAGATCGACATCGCCATCGCGAGGATGAACATCTCGATGTTGGTGATCGCCACCGCCCAGATCTGGCCGACGGCGCTGAGCTTCGGCCGCAGCGGGTACGAGGGGATGATCTGTGCCCAGAACATCATCCCGGTGACGAAGAAGCTGCCGTGCATCAGCCAGATGTGCACGGCCGAGCTCGTCTCGCCGAGGTCGAACAGGGCGGGGACGTGCCACGCGACCATCGCCACGTTGAGGGCGAGCACGGCGAACCAGCCGCTGCCGACGACCCGTGCGACCGAGCGCAACGGAGCCGACCACCGGGCGACGAGAAGGCCTCGTAGCAGCCGCCGCCGGACGGCGACGGGGAGACCGTGGACGAGCGGGAGCCACGGCGCCCCGGCGACGATCATCGCCGGGGCGATGAACATGATCAGGATGTGCTCGATCATGTGCACGAAGAAGTAGCGGCCGGCCCAGTAGTCGATCGGCGACGTCACGGTGAGCAGCAGCACGACGAGCCCGAGGTAGAAGGCGACCGAGCGCTGCCGGCGCCGCCGCGTGGCCGCCGGGCGCGACCTTCGGCGGAGGTTCGCCAGGCCGAGCTCGTGCAGGACGGCGACGGCGGCGAAGACGAGGACGGAGGGGTCGAACGACCACTGGGTGAGGTAGGCCATCGCGGCTAGCACCCCACCTACGACGACGATCCATACTGGAGCGGGACGGCGATGTGTCGCTCGAGCACCCAGCGTCCGGAGTGCCAGCCGCCGGCGGGCCAGCCGTCGGCGGCGCGGCGAGCAACTCCGGAGAGCATCTCGTCGGTCACGAGCGAGCCGCGCGCGATGAGGGCGTGCACCTCCGCACCCACGCTCACGGCGGTGGTCCCCGCCGGCAGGGTCGGCAGCGACTGCCAGCTGCTTCTCGTGCCGGGCGCGCCCGGCGAGCCGGGGGCGACGACGGCGGCGTGCTCGCCCGATCCGCCCCGCCCGTCCGACCAGACGACGACCTCTCCGGTCGGGGCGGTGGTTCCCGTGGACACGAGTCGTGCCCCGGCACCCAGCTCGAGGCTCGAGGACACCGCCCAGGTCGGCGAGCCTGCCGGCTGGCTCGCCAGCAGCAGCGAGATCCGCCTGCTCGAGCCGTCCCCGCCGGCCAGCGCCAGCAGCGCGAGCAGAGTGCCGGCGCGATCGTCGAGGCGAAGCACGCTCGCCGTGGCGCCGCCGAGCGCCCGCGGCAGCGCCGGCGCGTCGAGGCGCCAGCCCCGGGCTGTCTCGGAGAAGATGCCGACGGCGCCGGGCC
>DAHUZG010000308.1 GCA_027306715.1 Acidimicrobiaceae bacterium | reverse complement strand
TCGTCGCTGACCGCGAGGTCGCCGACCGGCTCCTCTGCGGCCTCGAACGAGGCCTGTGAGTAGTCCGGCGGCTCTTCCTGGGCGACGAGCTGGACGTGCATCACGTAGCGCAGGTAGTCGTCCTCGATCGACTCCTTCAGCTGGCCGAACATGGCGAAGGCCTCACGCTGCCAGGCGACGAAGGGGTCGGTCTGGGCGAGCCCGCGCAGGTGGATGCCTTCCTGCAGGTGGTCCAGCTCGGAGAGGTGCAGCCGCCAGCGCTGGTCGATGATCTGCAGCATCAGCTGGCGCTCCACCTGCCGGGCAGTCTCGGCTCCCCCGGGAAAGGTCTCCTCGTGGTGCTCGTAGTGCTCGATGGCGTCGGCGATGACCGACTCGACGACCTGCTCGACGTCCTCGGCCTGCTCGAGGTCCTCGGGGCTGAACTCGCTCGGGTAGTACTGGCCGATCTCGGCGACCAGCCGCTCGAGGTCCCACTCCTCGACATAGTCCGAGGGGCAGCAGTCGAGGACGACCGAGCGCAGCTTCTCGGTGAGGATCGCCTCAGTGTGCTCGCGCAGATCCTCGCCGTCGATGAGCAGCATGCGGAAGTCGTAGATCTCCTTCCGCTGCTCGTTGCGGACCTCGTCGTACTTGAGGGTGTCCTTGCGGACCTCGGCGTTCTTCTGCTCGACGGTCGTCTGCGCCCGCTCGATGGCCTTGGAGACCATGCGCGCCTCGATCGGCACATCCTCGGGCAGTGCACGGCCCATCACCCAGCTCATCGCCCCGGTGGCGAAGAGGCGCATCAGCTCGTCCTCGAGCGAGAGGTAGAAGCGGCTCTCGCCGGGGTCGCCCTGCCGGCCGGCGCGGCCGCGCAGCTGGTTGTCGATGCGGCGGCTCTCGTGCCGCTCGCTGCCGAGCACGTAAAGACCGCCGAGCTGGCGCACGAGGTCGGCCTCCGCCTGGCATTCGGCCTCGAACTTCGGGAGCAGCTCGGCGGCACGCGCCTGGCCCTCCTCTGAGCGCGCTTCGATGCCCTCGCCGATCACCGCCTGCAGGGCGAGGCCCGCCGGGTTGCCGCCGAGGAGGATGTCGACGCCTCGGCCGGCCATGTTCGTCGCCACGGTGATGGCGTGCAGCCGTCCGGCCTGGGCGACGATCGCCGCCTCCCGGGCGTGCTGCTTGGCGTTGAGGACGTTGTGCGGGATGCCGCGCTTCTCGAGAAGGCGCGACAGCTGCTCGGACTTGGCGACCGAGGCCGTTCCGACGAGAACCGGCTGGCCGCGCTCGTAGCGCTCGGCGAGGTCCTCGACGACCGCCTCGAACTTGCCGTCCTCGCTCTTGTAGATGACGTCGGGGTGGTCCTCGCGCACCATCGGCTCGTGCGTCGGGATCGGCACCACCTGCAGGCCGTAGGTCGAGGCGAACTCCGACGCCTCGGTCTCGGCGGTGCCGGTCATCCCGGCGAGCTTCTCGTACATCCGGAAGTAGTTCTGGAGCGTGATCGTGGCCCAGGTCTGGTTCTCTTCCTTGATCCGCACCCGCTCCTTGGCCTCGACGGCCTGGTGCAGGCCCTCGCTCCAGCGGCGACCCTCGAGGACGCGACCGGTGAACTCGTCGACGATGTGAACCTCGCCGTCGGCGACGAGGTAGTCCTTGTCGCGGTGGTAGAGCTCCTTCGCCTCGAGGGCCTTGGTGAGCTGGTGGACGTAGTTGGCAGCGACCCCGTCGTAGAGGTTCTCGACGCCGAGCTGGCGCTCGACCTTGGCGATCCCCTCGTCGGTCGGGACGACGATCCGCTTCTCCTCGTCGACCTCGTAGTCGCTCTCACGCCGGAGCGTCCGCACGATGCTGGCGAACTGGTAGTACAGGCGCGTCGAGTCGTCGGCCGGCCCGGAGATGATGAGCGGCGTCCGCGCCTCGTCGATGAGGATCGAGTCGACCTCGTCGACGATCGCGTAGTGGTGGCTGCGCTGCACCATCTGCTCGCGCGCCGTCGCCATGTTGTCCCGCAGGTAGTCGAAGCCGAACTCCGTGTTCGTCCCGTAGGTGATGTCGGCGGCGTAGGCGGCGCGCTTGGCCTCGAAATCGCCGAGGTCGGGGACGACGAGCCCGACGCTCAGGCCGAGGAAGCGGTGGATCTGGCCCATCCACTCGGCGTCGCGCCCGGCGAGGTAGTCGTTGGTCGTGACGAGGTGGACGCCCTTGCCGGTGAGGGCGTTCAGGTACACCGGCAGCGTCGAGACGAGCGTCTTGCCCTCGCCGGTCTTCATCTCGGCGATCCAGCCGAAGTGAAGCGCCATCCCGCCCATCAGCTGGACGTCGTAGTGGCGCTGGCCGATCACCCGTCGGGCGGCCTCGCGCACCACGGCGAAGGCCTCGACGAGCAGGTCGTTCAGATCCTCGCCGTTGTCGAGGCGCTCCTTGAAAGCGACCGTCATGTGCGCCAGCTCGTCGTCGGAGAGGACCTCGACCTCGGGCTCGAGGGCGTTGATCAAGGGGACGATGGAGGCGAGGCTGCGGACCTTCTTCCCCTCGCCGGCCCGCAGGACCTTGCTCAACACACTCATAGCTGGAGTTTAGGCCGGGGACGATCCGCCGCCGCCTCGCACCGGCTCTTCGCGCGGGCGCCAGGAACAGCCTGGTCGGGACGTCGTCCACCGCTCCGAGGTGCCGCCGGCCGCTGGCCGACGACCCGCCGCTCAGCTGACCGTGAGCGGGATGGATCGACGGGCATGCGCAGAGCCGGTGTCGCCGCGCTCTGCCGGGGCGCGGCCTTCTACAGAACGCACCTCGCCGCTCAGATGGTGCGGAGCGGCCCCCGTGACCCGGACGGTGGCGTAGCGGCCGGCACCGGCGCCCCCCGCCGGCGGGGCGAAGTGCACCAGCTTGCCCTGACGGGTGCGCCCGGTGAGCAGGTCGGGAGCCTTCTTCGACGGCCCTTCGACGACGGCCTCCTCGTCCCGGCCGATGCGCGCCCGGTGGCGGGCGAGGGCGCTGCGCTCGACGACCGCGGCGAGGCGGCCGAAGCGCTCGGCGACGACCGCGGGGGCGAGGAAACGGTCCCCCATCGCAGCCGCCCTCGTCCCCGGCCGCGGCGAGAAGATGAAGGTGTAGGCGCTGTCGTAGCCGGCCTCGGCGACCACCTCGAGGGTCTGCACGAAGTCGTCCTCGGTCTCGCCGGGGAAGCCGACGATGACGTCGGTCGTCACAGCCAGGTCGGCGACGGCGCCCCGGGCAGCTGCCAGCCGGTCGAGGTAGCGCTCGGCGGTGTAGCCGCGCCGCATCGCCTGCAGCACCCGGTCGCTCCCCGACTGCAGGGGCAGGTGGAGCTGCTCGCACACCGCCGGTGTCTCCGCCATGGCAGCGATCGTCTCGGGCCGCAGGTCCTTCGGGTGCGGGCTCGTGAAGCGCACCCGGCGGATGCCCTCGACGGCGCCGACGGCGCGCAGCAGGTCGGCGAACAGCGGCCGGGCGCGCCTGTCGCCGTCTGCCCATGCCCGCCCGGCGAGACCGGCGCCGTGCTCGCCGCTCCCGCGCAGTCGCAGCGTGAGGTCGCGACCGTACGAGTTGACGTTCTGTCCGAGCAGGGTGACCTCGCTCGTGCCCGTCGCCGCCAAGGCCTCGACCTCGCCGACGAGCTCGCCGAAGGGGCGGCTCTGCTCGCCGCCGCGCACCGCCGGCACGATGCAGAAGGCACAGGAGTTGTCGCAGCCGGTCTGGATCGTCACCCACGCCGCGTGCGCCGCACCGGCGCGCACCGGCAGGGCGTTCGGGAAGTCAGGACCCGGGGCGGCGGCGCCGGGAGCTTCGGGCACCTCGACGACCGGCTCCCCGCGCTCGGCGGCGAGCCGCAACAGCGCCCCGGCGCGCCCCACGTTGTGGGTCCCGAACACGACGTCGACGTGCGGCGCCCTGGCGACGATGCGCTCACGGTCCTTCTGGGCGAGGCAGCCACCGACCGCGATCTGCAGCTCCGGGCGACGTTCGGCGAGAGTCTTCAACATGCCGAGGTTGCCGTAGAGCTTGTTGTCGGCGTTCTCGCGGATGCAGCAGGTGTTCAGCACGACGACGTCTGCGTCCTCGAGCGCGTCCGTACGCTCAAGCCCGTCGGAGGTGAGGTCAGCCGCGATGCGCGCCGAGTCGTGCTCGTTCATCTGGCAGCCGAAGGTGCGGAGGTAGAACTTTCTCGCCACACCCGAGAGGTTAGGCGCCGGACAAAGCGCCCCCGCTGCGGCCCGGCCGACCTTCCGCCGCGACGACCGATCCGTGTCGTCCCAGCACCGAAGCGCCGGCGTCGTGCAGGTGGTGGACCGGGTCGTGTGCTCGAGCGTCGGCCGGCGGTCCGGGCCCGACGGCGGCGCAGCTCGACGGCGGGGCGCGAGGACAGCAGCGCCTGCCAGCAGACTCACACGTCGGCGTGCTGGGCGCCCAGCAGCTGGAGGGGCGCCGAGCAGCTCCTTGCCGTTCTCTGAGCTCGAGGGCCGGGGCCGGGGCGGCAGCAACGGGGGCGCCCCGCTCGAGGCGCCGGGTCACTGCGTCAGGCTTCCGTAAGGTCGCCGCGGTACGCTCAGACCCGCGCACCGGGCGCGGGCGACCTGGCCACTGAGGAGCGAGCCTTCGATGCAGTCCTTCGTGGTCCACTGGGGATACCTGGCTTTGTTCGCCATCACGGCGCTGTCGGCGTTCGGCATCCCGGTCGGCTCCGAGCTGGCGATGGCCTACTGCGGGGCGGTGGCCAGCGGCCTCGTGCTGAGCGGCGGGCACCACTTCAACCTCGGCGTGGTGATCGCCGTCGCCGTTGGCGGCGAGCTCGTCGGCTCGCTGCTCGGCTACGCGCTCGGGCGCTTCGGCGGGCGTCCGGCGGTCGACAAGGTCGGGAAGTACATCCTGCTCACCCACCGCGATCTCGACCGGGTCGAGGCCTTCATGCAGCGGCGTGGCGACCCCTTCGTCTTCCTCGGCCGCCTCGTGCCGCTGCTGCGCTCGTTCGTCTCGATCGTCGCCGGCATCGCCGAGATGACCATCGTCCGCTTTCTCGTCTTCACCCTCGCCGGAAGCGCGGTGTTCTCGGCGGCGGTCGCCGGCGCCGGCTACGGCCTCGGATCGAGCTACCACAAGGTGGTGAAGGACTTCTCCGACGCCGGCTACGTCGCCGCCGCCCTCGCTGTGGTGGCCGTCGCCCTCGCCATCGCCCACCGCATCAAGGTGCTGCGCGAGGAGCGGGCCCTCCCAGCCGGCGCCCACTCCGCCACGCTCGAGCCGAGCAGCTCGTCGAAGCTCGATGCCTGACTCGCACGACAGGCCGCCCGTGCTCAGGCCGCCGGTGCTCAGGTTGCCCGTGCTCAGGCGAGCTGGCTCAGCCCGACTGGCCCGGTCTCTGTCAGTGCACCGCTTCGCTGATCGCCTCGGCGAGGGCGGGGTGAACGAGGATGCTCTCGGCGAGATCGTTGACACGCAGCCGTGACGAGACCGCCAGCGCGATCACGCTGATCAGCTCGGCGGCATGGGCGCCGACGATCGAGCCGCCGAGGACGATGCCGGTGGCTGGGTCCGAGACGAGCTTGACGAAGCCCCTCGGGTCGCCGTCGATCATGGCCTTGGCGTTGACGGCGTAGGGCACCTTCGTCACCCGGATCTTGCGCCCGAGGGCGAACGCCTCCGCCTCGGGCAGGCCGACGTCGGCGATCTCGGGCTCGGTGAAGATCGCCGACGCCGCCTTGTCGTAGTCGAGGTGGCGATGCGAGTGGGTGTGCAGGCCCACTGCGTGCTCGGCAACCTTGCGCCCCTGCACGCTCGCCACCGAGGCCAGCTGAAGGCGCCCGGACAGGTCGCCGGCGGCGTAGATGTGGGGGACGTTGGTCTGGCAGTGGTGATTGATCGGCACGTATCCGAGGACGTCGGTCGCCACACCGGCTGTTTCGAGCCCGAGCCCCGCCGAGGAGGGCACCGAGCCGATGGCGAGAAGGGCGTGCGAACCGGTGAAGACCCGTCCGTCCTCGCACGAGACCACGACCTCCTTGTCCTCGCGCTCGATCCGGCTGGCCCGGGCACCCTTGGCGAGCTGCACGCCACTCTCGAGGAAGTCGGCCTCGAGGGCGGCGGCGACCTCGGGATCCTTCTGCGGCAGGACCTGCTGACGGGAGACGATGAGGGTGACCCGTGATCCGAAGCTGCGGAACATGTGGACGAACTCGACGCCGGTGACGCCCGAGCCGACGACTACGAGGTGCTCGGGGATCTCGGGCGGCGGATAGGCCTGCCGGGTGACGAGCACGCGCTCGCCGTCGACCGGCGCCCAGTCCGGCACCCGGGGCCGCGACCCCGTCGCCAGCAGGACGGCGTCGGCCTCGACGACGAGATCGTCGACGGAGCCGGCAGCACCCGACTCGAGCCGGACGGCCACCGTGTGGGCATCGAGCAGCTGACCCTTGCCACGGAGCAGTCGAACGCCCTGGCTCTCGAGCTGGCGCTCGGCCGACTCGGCGAGCTTGGCGGCGATCGCCCGCAGACGGTCGCCGAGCGCCGCGAGGTCGGGCGGCGCGACCTCGATGCTCAGCCCGAGCAGCGTCGAGCGGCGGGCGGCCGATGCCACGGCGCCGGTGGCGATCATCGCCTTCGAGGGGATGCAGTCCCAGAGGTTCGCCGCCCCGCCGAGGATCTCGGCCTCGACAAGGGTCACGTCGGCGCCGAGGCGCGAAGCGGTCGCCGCCGCCTCCACTCCCGCAGGACCGCCGCCCACCACGACAAGGCGGGTCGGCGGCATGCCGCTCAGGCTACTCGGCCCTGCTCGCCGCGCCCGGGGGTCTGCGACGCGACGGGGCCTTTTCCGGGGAAGCCGCCTGGGCCCGGGTGCAAGACCTGGGACCTCGTCGGCCCACCGGGGTCCGACCGGGCCGGCGGCTAGCGGAGCGCGCGGCGGGGCAAGGAAGCGACGAGGACGAGGAGGATGCTGATGCTCGGAAAAACTGTCGTGCGAGTCCTGGTCGGCGGGCTCTTTGCCGGACACGGCGCACAGAAGCTGTTCGGCAAGTTCGGCGGGAAGGGCCTTACCGGCACGGGTGACGCCTTCGAGCAGATAGGGCTCAGACCCGGGGTGCCGATGGCGGCCGCCGCCGGCGTGAGCGAGCTCGTCGGCGGCTCGCTCGTGGCGCTCGGTCTCATGACCCCGCTCGGTACGGCGATGCTGAGCGGCGTCATGGCATCGGCCATCGAGCGCGTCCACCTCCGCAACGGACCCTGGAACAGCGACGGCGGCTACGAGTACCCGCTCGTGTTGACGGGGGTCCTCGCCTATTTCGCCGACGAGGGTCCCGGCGTGATCTCGCTCGACCGCCTGCGCGGCCGCGACCGCCACGGGCCGTTCCGGATGATCGCCGGGCTCGGGGCCGGGGTCGCCGGGGCGATGGCGATCCGCTCGCTGGCGGAGCGCTCGAAGCCCTTACCGCCTTCGCCCGGCTCGAGCAGCGCCCCGAGCAGCCCGACGGGCGTCACCGCCGACGAGGACCGGACACGGTCGGCTGGACCGGGGTCGGCTGGACCGGCGTCGGGACCGGGGTCGGGACCGGGGTCGTCGGAGAGACCCTCGAGCGACGCGGCGCAGCCGCAGGCTCCCGAGGTCGGCAGGCGTCGGGTGGGCGACGAGACGACGCCCAACGGTGCCACCCCTGCAGGGCACAGCACCACGTCCCCGGGCGCCTGAACCCAGTCCCCGGGCGCCAGAGCAGCCGGCGGAGCCGAAGGCGGAGCCGACCGGGACCTCAGCGCGATCGGGCAGCCCACGCCGCGCCGGTGGCGGCCCGTGCCCTCGCATGGCAGTCTGCCCGGCAACGTGGGCGATGGCGTGGAGCGAGCGAGCCGCGCGGCGGCCCGGCGTCGCCGCGCCGGCTTCAACCGCCGGCAGGTGCAGATTGCCCCCACCGCGCCCCGGATGGTTGCCTCCAGCGAGGGTGCGGACCCCGAGCTCGTCGACTGGATCGTCGTCGGCGGCGGGGCCGCGGGGTGCGTGCTCGCCGCCCGACTCAGCGACGACCACCGCTCCTCGGTCCTGCTGCTCGAGGCGGGGCCACGCGACCGCCATCCCTACATCGCGATCCCGGCCGCCTTTCCCAAGCTCTTCGACAGCCCGCTCGACTGGGGCGACCGGACGGTCCCCCAGGCGGCGCTCGGAGGCCGCAGGGTGTTCTGGCCACGCGGGCGGGTGCTCGGAGGATCGACCTCGATCAACGCCATGATGTGGGTGCGCGGCCTGGCCGCGGACTACGACGGTTGGGCCTCGGTCGCCGGCCCGGGCTGGGACTTCGCTTCGCTGCGGCCCGCCTTCGAGCGCGTCGAGCGGGCTGATCCGACCCTTGCCGACCCTCCCGGCGAGCTTTTGGGGTACGGCCGGCGCGGCGCGATGCGGATCTCGTCGCCGCGCGCCGTCCACCCCCTGACGCAGGCCTGGCTGGCCGCCGGCGGGACGCTCGGGCTCGGCCCGCTCGTCCCGAACGGCGGCGGCGACGACGGGGTGGCGGCGGCGATGCTCAGCCAGCACCGCGGGCGGCGCTTCTCGGCCGCCGACGCCTACCTGCGCCCGGCTCGGCGGCGCCCGAATCTCGCCGTCCGCACCGGCACGCTCGTCGATCGCGTGCTCCTCGACGGCGGACGCGCCTCTGGCGTCGTGTACGCCCGGGGCCGCTCGTTGCGACGCGCCAGCTGCCGGGCAGGGGTCGTGCTCGCCGCCGGCGCCGTCGGCACCCCGGCGATCCTGCTGCGCTCGGGGATCGGACCTCCCGGCGATCTCGCCCGGGTCGGGGTGCCGGTGCTCGTCGAGCACCCCGGTGTCGGCCGCAACCTGCAGGACCACCTCACCGCCGGGGTGGTGGCGAGCGCCCCCAACGGCGTGATCGAGGCCGACACCCGGGCAGGACGCGAGATCCTCGCCTTCGCCCTTCACGGACGCGGCCGGCTGGCCTCGAACCTCTGCGAGGGCTACGGCTACCTGCGCAGCCGGGGCGACCTCGCGCTGCCGGACCTCGAGCTGATCTTCTTACCGGCGGCGTTCCTCGACGAGGGACTGACGATGCCGGCGGTGCGCGGCGTCACCCTCGGGGCGGTCCTGCTGCAGCCGAAGAGCCGGGGGGTCGTCCGGCTGCTCTCCCGCGACCCCGCCTCGCCACCCGAGATCGACCCGTGCTATTTGAGCGACCCGGCCGGCGAGGATGCCGCGACGCTCGCCGCGGGCGTCGGCGCCTGCCTCCGGCTGCTCGGCTCCCCGCCGCTGTCCGCCCTCGTCGGCGACCTCGTCGCCCCTGTCACCACCCCGGGCGAGGACGTCGTGGCGGCGGCGATCCGCGAGCATGCCCAGACCCTCTACCACCCGGCCGGGACCTGCGCGATGGGCTTGGACGCGACAGCCGTGCTCGATTCCCGGCTGGCGGTCCGGCGGGTCGAGCGGCTCCACGTCGCCGACGCATCAGCGATACCGCTCCTGCCACGCGGCCACACGACGGCGTCCACCCTGGCGCTCGCGGAGCGGGCGAGCGAGCTTCTCACGGGGAGCGCCTGAGCCACCGGTGGCCAAGACGCCGACCGGGTGCCTGAGCGGGGCTCGCGGGTAAGAGGGCGGCACACTCCGGGCCTGGCGGCTCCGGCTGGCGGGCTCAGCCGAGCAGCCGGCGGCGCGCCTCGCTGTACTCCTTGTCCGAGATCGAGCCGTTGTCCCGCAGCACGGCGAGCCTCTCGAGCTCGTAGGACACCATGTTGGCATCGGCAGCCCTGCCGGCACCCTTGGCGCCGGCGCGCGGGGATCCGTGACCAGCTCCGAACCCTGCCGCTCCGCGGCCCGCCA
>DAHUZG010000303.1 GCA_027306715.1 Acidimicrobiaceae bacterium | reverse complement strand
CTGGCGGCGGCCACCGGCGGCTGACCTACAGCTGGCCGCTCGACCCCCCGGCCGGCGGCGCCGAGGTCGCCGCCTCGAGGTTGCGGGGGAAGTGGCAGGCGACGACCCGCCCCGGCGCCACCTCCCGCAGCTCTGGGTGCTCTTTGCGGCAGCGCTCCTCGGCGACCGGGCAACGCGGATGGAACGGGCAGCCCGAGGGCTTGTGCGACGGGTCGGGGACGTCGCCGCTCAGCACGATCCGGTCGCGCGCCGGTCCCTCGCCGTCGTCGAGCTCGGGGGAGACCGACAGCAGCGCCTCGGTGTAGGGATGGAGCGGCGCCGCGTAGAGCGGGTCGGCTTCTGCCAGCTCGACCAGCTCGCCGAGGTACATCACGCCGACGCGGTCCGAGACGTGGCGGACGACACCGAGATCATGGGCGATGAAGAGGTAGGTCAGCCCGAGCCTGTCCTGCAGCTCCGACATCAGGTTGAGCACCTGTGCCTGTACCGAGACGTCGAGGGCCGACACGGGCTCGTCGGCGACCACGAGCGAAGGCCGCAGGGCGAGCGCACGGGCGATCCCGATCCGCTGGCGCTGACCGCCGGAGAACTCGTGCGGGTAGCGGCTGAGGCAGGTGGGGTCGAGGCCGACCAGCTCGAACAGCTCCCGGACCTGCTGCTCGGCGGCAGCCCCGCTCGCGACCCTGTGGACGCGCAGCGGCTCGGCCACGATGTCGCCGACGCGCCGGCGCGGGTTGAGCGAGGCGTAGGGGTCCTGGAAGATCAGCTGGATCTCGCGGCGATAGGGGCGAAGCTGGCGGCGGGAAAGGCGCGTCACGTCGGCGTCGCGGAACTCGACTCGCCCCGAGGTGAGCGGCAGCAGGCGCACGAGGCAGCGGGCGAGGGTCGACTTTCCGCAACCCGACTCGCCGACGATGCCGAGCGTCTCCCCCCTCCAGATGTCGAGCGAGACGCCCGCCACCGCCTGCACGGTCCCGCGCTGGCGAGACGGGCCGCCGCGCAGCGGGAAGTGCTTGACGACGTCACTCGCTTTCAGGATCACCTCGCTCATGCGGCGCCGCCTTCGGCGCCGAGCGAGGCCGCCGTGCTGGCCGATCGCAGGCGGGCGCGATCCTCGCGTGGCAGCCAGCAGGCATCCCGGTGGCCGTCCTCGCCGGCGAGCTCCGGGCGGCGGTCGCAGGCGCCGAACCGAGACCCGCAGCGCGGGCCGAAGGCGCAGCCGGCGGGCAGGTCGAGCGGGGAGACCGGGGAGCCGGGGATGGTCGCCAGCCGGCGGCGGCGGGAATCGATCCTCGGGACGGCACCGAGCAGGCCCCAGGTGTAGGGGTGCCGGGGGGAGCGGATCACCGCTCGCTTCGGCCCTTCCTCGACGGGCCGCCCGGCGTACATCACGACGACCCGGTCGGCGATCTCGGAGATCACGCCCATGTCATGGGTGATGATCACGATCGACGAGCCGTGCCTGTCCTGGAGGCGCCGCATCAGGTCGAGGATCTGTGCCTGCGTGGTGACGTCGAGTGCCGTGGTCGGCTCGTCGGCGATCAGAAGGCGCGGGTTGCACGAGAGCGCCATCGCGATCACGACGCGCTGGCGCATGCCGCCCGAGAACTCGTGCGGGTAGCTGT
>DAHUZG010000300.1 GCA_027306715.1 Acidimicrobiaceae bacterium | reverse complement strand
ACCACGACGACCACGACGATTGCGACCGGCGCCCCCGGCGGCGCAACGACGCCGTCCACGAATGCACAGCCGTCCTCGCCGGGGCCGCCGGTGCCGGTGACGGGGGTCGCGACCCAGCGGACCGGGGCCCTTGTCAGCCTGCGCCGTGTGAGACCCGCGATCCGCAAGGTGGTCGCTCTCACTCTGGCGTGCTCTCGGCGCGCCTGCTCGGGCACGGTGGAGCTGCTCGAGTCGGTGAAGGTCAAGGTGAAGCCGAAGTCGACGGGCAAGCGGGGCTCGAAGTCCAAGCACGCCCAGAGCCGCGTCACCCGTACCAAGCTCGTGCTGCTCGGCTCGGCGCGTTACCACCTCGGCGCGGGGAGGCAAGCCACCATCCGCGTCCGGCTCGACCCTCGGGGGGTGCGAGCCCTCGATGTGGCCAAGCATCACCGCCTTGTCGCCACCGCCCGGATCACCGTTGCCGGCGGCAAGCTGCTGACCCGACGGGTCACTCTCGTCAAGGGCAAGCTCAAGAAGGCCGTGCCGGCAGCAAAGAAGGCCAAGGCGAAGAAGGCCACGGCGAAGAAGGCCAAGGCAAAGAAGGCCAAGGCGAAGAAGGGATAGCGCGCCTCCGACTGGTCGACGGGCGTCGGCATCTACGGGCGGGAGCGTGCCGGTAGACTTCCCGCGTGGCGACGTTTCCGATCCGTGTCTTCGGCGACCCCGTGCTGCGGCAGGAGACGGAGGAGATCACCGACGTCGACGGTGCAGTCGCCAAGCTCGCCAAGGACATGATCGACACGATGTACGCCGCCCCGGGCGTCGGCCTGGCGGCCAACCAGGTCGGCGTCGAGCGGCGGATGTTCGTCTACGACGTCGGCGACGGGCCCGGGGTGGTGATCAACCCGCGCCTCGTCGAGTCGAGCGGGGAGTGGACCTACGAGGAGGGCTGCTTGTCGGTCCCGGACCTATCGTGGCCGATCGTCCGCCCGCGCCAGGTGCGGCTCGTCGGCGTCGGACTCGACGGCGAGCAGCTCGACGTCGAGGCCGACGAGCTGCTGGCGCGCTGCTTCCAGCACGAGGTCGACCACCTCGACGGGGTTCTGCTGATCGAGCGGCTCGATCCCGCTCGGCGGAAGGAAGCGTTGCGCGTGCTTCGCCAGCGTGCCCTCGGTGATCCCGCCGGAGCCGCGGCCGCCGCTGCCGGCCTGCTTGGCTGAGCACCGCAGGGACGGCCCGTCCCTCGCCTTCCTCGGGACGCCGGAGGTGGCGGCCTTTGTCCTCGGGGCGCTCCTCGACGCCGGCCAGCAGGTGCAGCTCGTGATCACCGGTGCCGACCGGCGCCGCGGACGCGGCGGCGAGCTCTCGCCGTCCCCGGTCAAGGCGGTCGCCCTCGAGCGGGGCCTGCCGGTGAGCGAGCGCGTCGCTGACGTCACCGCTGCCGGAGTCGAGCTCGGCCTCGTCGTCGCGTTCGGCAAGCTGGTGCGCCCTGAGGTCCTGGCGGTGGTCCCGATGCTCAACGTGCACTTCTCGTTGCTGCCCCGCTGGCGCGGCGCCGCCCCCGTCGAACGGGCGATCCTTGCCGGCGACGCCACGACCGGGGTCTCGTTGATGGCGCTCGAGGCCGGCCTCGACACCGGACCTGTCTACGCCCGGCTCGAGACCCCGATCGCGCCCGGCGAGACCGCCGTCGAGCTGCGCCGGCGGCTCGCCGAGCTCGCCGTGCCGATGCTGCTCGAGCTCCTCGCCAGATGGCCCGACCTCGGCGAGCCGCGGGCGCAGGAGGGCGAGGCCCTCTACGCCGCCAAGGTTGCGCCCGAGGAGCGCCGGCTCGACTGGTCGCGCCCTGCCGTCGAGCTCGAACGGACGGTGCGGATCGGCCGGGCGTGGACGACCTTTCGCGGACGGCGGCTGCTCGTGCACCGCGCCCGGAGGGTGCGCTTGGGCGAGGGGGCCGGCGACAGCGGGCCGCCGGGGACCCTGCACGGCGGCATCGCCGCGACCGTCGACTCGAGTGCCGGCGGCTGGGCGCTCGAGCTCGGCGAGCTGCAGAGCGAGGGACGAAGCGCCCAGGGCATCGAGGAGTGGAGCCGCGGCAACCGGCCGGTGGCGGGAGAGCGGCTCGGCGAGTGAGGGCGCATCGGGCGACGCGGCCCCGGTCGCTCGGTAGGGTGCGGGCGTGTTGCGTCCTGAGAACTGGACCAGCCCAGCGGGTGGAAGTCCCGTCCGGGTAATCGCCGGAGAGCCCGGTAGCAGGCCCCGGTTCGCGACCGAGAGGTCGCGGGCTGAGCGGGGCGTCAAGAGCCTCTTTGGAGGGAG
>DAHUZG010000294.1 GCA_027306715.1 Acidimicrobiaceae bacterium | reverse complement strand
GGCCGTGCCGACAACCAGCAGAGCAGCAGCGACGAGCGCGACCCGTCGGCTTTGACCAGCCGGTGGACCAGGCTCGACGGGCGTGCCGGGCCGCTGAACCGGTGCGCTCGGTCCGGCGCTCGCGCCCTCCCGGGCGTGGGGGCTCAGCTTGCCGGGATCGTCCAACCGAGCCCCTCGGCGATCTCCTTGCAGGTCGGGCAGAGGGAGTAGCGCTTCGGGTCACGTCCGGGCACCCACACCTTGCCGCACAGAGCGCGCACTGCCGTGCCGTTGACGATGCCTTCCACCACCGAAGGTCCTGCGGAGACGAAGTCGCCCTCCTTCGGGCTGAATCCCTCGAGGACGATGTGCGCCATCCGCTCGTGCTCGCCCTCCAGCGCCGGGGAGCCGGAGGTGCGGCCGACCTCGGGCCGGGTGATGGTCTCGGTCTCGGTCTCGCTCACGCCGCTCCTCACGAACTGGGCGTCCAGGAAGATCCCGCGCCTCGGCCGGCAGTGCCCGGGACGGGAACAGCCCGCATCCACGCCGGAGCCGCTCAAGGATCGCGCAGCGTAGCTCCGGGCGCCGCCCGGCCCCGGTGATCCGGGCACCAGGGCAGCGGGCGAACTAGCATCTCGTAGCGTGCGACGGTTCACCGGCCCCAAGCTGCCGCGCTCTCACGGCCGCGCCGGGATCGGACTCCCGGTCCACGGCCCCGCCCGGCCGGCCGCCGGAGCCAAGGCCACCCCGACCGGGAGGTCGGAGCGCGGGCTCGCCGCCAAGCTCGGCAAAGCGGGTGGAGGTCACGGCGCACCCGCCGCGGGGAGACCCTCCGGGACGGCACCGCGCCGTCCCGGTTCGCCGACGGCGACGCGAGCCGGCGGCAAGGCGGCTGCCCCGTCGGCGTCGACGAAGATCCAGGCACCGAAGCCGCTCAAGCTCACCGCACCGAAGCCGCTCAAGCTCACCGCACCGAAGCCCCCGAAGGCACCGAAGCCCCCGAAGGTGCCGAAGCCTCCGCAGGCACCGAAGCCTCCGCAGGCACCGAAGGTGCCGAAGCTGCCGGCAGGGCCGAAGGCTCCCCGGCCTCCCAAGGTGGGCGCGGCGGCGAAGCCACCTGCTTTGCCGAAGGGGATCCCTGTCAAGGCTGCTCCTGCCGGCCTGACCCACCGCGGAGCGGCCGGCGCCGGTGCGAGCGGTGGGCCCCACAGCCCGCGACCCGGTACGGCGGGAGCGCACCCCGGAACAGCACGCCCGGCGCGGCCGCCGGGCAAGCTGAAGCTGAAGGCGCAGCTGCGTGCTGCGGCGAAGTCGAGCTCGCCGGGCCCGGGCAAGTCGCCCGCCGGGCACGGCGCCGGGGCGCGGCCGGGGGCTCCGGCCGTAGGCCTTCCGGTGCCCTCCAGCCGCTGAGCCGGCGCCGCTCCGACCGCCGGACAGCCCGCCGCGCCGAGCGCAGGGCGGGTCGTCGATCCTCCGCCTGCCGGAATCCTCTGGCGTCCGCCCTGGTCAGCGCCAATCTGTTGCCCGGCGCTTAGTCTGAGCAGATGAGGAACGGGCCGGGTCGCCGCCGCGAGGCAGTTTGGCCGGCCCGTTGCGCCGTCGCCGCCATCATCATCCTCTACCTCTTCCTGCCGCGTCCGCTCCTCATCGGGCCGCGCTGGGCCTTCCCTCTCGCCGAAGGTGCACTGCTCGTCCCCCTGGCGCTCACGAGCACGCGCTTCCGCCTCGGCACCGAGCAGCTGACGCGCCAGCTGGCGCTCGCCCTGCTCGCCGTCGTCAACGTCGAGAACGCCGCCTCGGCGAGCCTGCTCGTCCAGCATCTCCTCGCCGGCTCGGGCGGCTCGACGCTGACCGGCCGGAGCCTCGTCGAGGCCTCGCTGTCGATCTGGCTGACCAACGTCACCGTCTTCGGGCTGTGGTTCTGGGAGCTCGACCGCGGTGGACCGTACCGGCGGGCGACCGAAGAGGAGCAGATGCCCGACTTCCTCTTCCCCCAGATGGTTGCTCCCCAGTTCGCGCCGAAGAGCTGGTCGCCGGGGTTCCTCGACTATCTCTATGTCGCGCTGACGAACGCCGCCGCTTTCAGCCCGACCGACACCATGCCGCTGAGCAGGGCGGCGAAGCTGCTGATGTCGGTCCAGTCGCTGCTCTCGCTCATCACCGTCGTCGTCGTGGCGGCGCGGGCGGTCAACATCCTCTGACGTTCCCGGTCGCCCCGCCGGTGACGGACGTCTGAACAGGGCCTTGACGGCGGGCGACGCTGCTGTTGCAGGTGTGTTGCTCTTGCCCCAGGACCGCAACTCTTGGTTTGGATGTGCCGTAGGGTAGTCGTGACGACCTGGTCGTGAACCCCTTCTCCCCCCGGAAGAGCGGTCGCCAGAGTCGCAGTGCACAGCCCGGGCCAGCCCCCCGCCCGGGCTGTGCCGCGTCCGGGCCACGTTGCGCCGGTGCCGGGTCGTGGAGGCCGCGCCGGCGGCTGCCTGGAGGCGCACGTGGGCCCCCCCGCCCCTGGCACGCCCCGCCCGGGGCTCGAATCTGGCCACGGAGGGTGGTCGGCGAGCCGCCCTCGCCACCTTGGCTACGCTCGGGCGGTCCTCGAGGAGGTGACGTGGTCGAGACTTCGGCGGCGTCGGGCAGCGAGCAGGCGGGCGAGCAGGGCGCCGACTTGTCACACGGGCCCGCTGTCCGGCGTCTGGGCCATGGCGTGCGGAGCTCGACGCGCTTCCTCGAAGGCGCCCAGGACGTCGTCACGGTGGCCGGAGGGCTGCTGCTGCTCATCATCGCCGCTGTCCTGCTCGGCACCGGCACCTACGACTTCTTCACCGCCATCGGCTCGGGCTCGGTCATCACCGCCGCCGACAACCTGCTCGACGACGTGCTCTTCGTGCTCATCATCGTCGAGGTCGTGCACACCGTCGTCCTCTCATTGCGCTCGCACACGCTGCTGCCGCAGCCGTTCATCGTCGTCGGGTTGGTGGCGGTGATCCGGAAGATCCTCTTCGTGCTCGGCAGCAGGTCGGTGCCGGTCACCACTGCCGACCTGGCGCTCTACGTGTCGATGGTCGTGGTCTTCGTGGCCGCCCTGTTGGCGATCAACCGCCTCGGGGGGGGTGAGTCGGAGAGCTGACGCCTCCGCTGCTGCTGCCCCCGTCGCCGGCAGCGGCGAGGGTGCGCAGCTGCTCGCGGGTGGCGGCGATGGCGGCGCGGGCACGGCCGGCGTCGGGCCGGGCGAGGCGCTCAAGATCGCGCCGCGCGGCATCGATGGCCGGCAGGTACGGCGACGGCTCGCGGGCCACCGTCCTCCGGCCGAAGCTGCGCCGGCTGCACCACGAGCAGTGCAGCTCGTCGGTGGCGCGGGTGAGGGCAACGTAGAGCAGCCGGCGCTCCTCGTCGAGCTGGGCCGGGGTGTGCGCATGGGCTATCGGGACGAACCCGTCCTCCAGCCCGATGACGAGCACCACCGGCCACTCGAGGCCCTTGGCGCGGTGGAAGGTGACGAGCTCGACGGCGTCGCCGGCGCCGGGGCTCGGGTCCGCACGAAGCGAGCTGCCCGCCCAGGCGACGAAACCCTCGGCACTCGGCGACGGGTCGAAAGAGGCGTACTCGCGACCCAGCCGGCCGAGCGCCACGAGGTCGGCGGCCTGCCCCAGCTCGACGAGGTCGGCTTCATCCGGCTCGTCAGCCGCCGCGATCGCGCCCGAGTCGCGGGAGAGATCGGCGAGCCAGGCAGCAAAGCCGTGCGGGCCGCTCGTCCGGCGCAGCTCGGCGAGGGCGGCGCGCACCGCCGGGCGACCGAGGTAGCCCTGCCCGGAGCCGCTCCGGCAGGGGATTCGCGCCTCGTTCAGGAGTGGCTCGACCACCGCCAGCTGGGCGTTCGTCCGCGCCAGCACGGCGAGCTGGCGCCAGCTGCGCCCCGGACGATGGGCGAGTCGCAGCCCCCGCACGACGGCGGCCGCCTCCTCGTTCTCGTCGGCGTAGCAGCGCAGGGACGGCACCTCCCCGTCGGCCCGCGCCGCCGGCGCCACGTCCTCGCGCCGGCGCGACAGCGCTGCTGATGCGACGGCGACCACCTGGGGCGTCGAGCGATAGTTGGTGGCCAGCTCGACGACAAGGGCTTCGGGATGTCGGCGCAGGAAGGTGCCGACGGCGTCGGGGTCGGCGCCGTTCCAGCCGTAGATCGCCTGGCGGTGGTCGCCGACGGCGCACAGGTCGCGCCGGCCCCCGAGCCAGGCGTCGAGCAGAGCGAGCTGGGCGGGGTTGGCGTCCTGGAGCTCGTCGACAAAGACATGGCGGTGCCGCCAGCGCTGCACGGCGGCGAGGTCCGGATCGTCGAGCATCGCCCCGGCGAGGCCGCGGATGAGGTCGTCGAAGTCGAGCACGCCGCGGCGACGCTTCTCACGCTCGTAGGCCTCGTAGAGCTCGGCGACCGCGGCTGGTCCGAGCACCGTATCGCGGCCGGCGGCGGCGCAGGCTGCGAGGTAGCCCGACGGCGCGACCGCCCGCGCCGCCGCCCATTCGATCTCCGCCGCCAGCTGGCTGATCAGCTCGCGGCGTGGAGGGAGGCGGCGGCCGGCGCCGTTGCCGGCGCGCACTGGCAGCAGGTCGGCGAGCAGGCCGGCCTTCGAGTCGAGAAGCACCGGCGGCCGCCGACCGCTGTCAGCGGCCCGCCGTCTCAGCTCCCGGAGCGCCACGGCGTGGAAGGTGCCGGCGGTGAAGCCGGGCGGGACACCGAGGGCAGTGAGCCGGGCGCGTAGCTCGGCGGCGGCTTTCCGGGTGAAGGTGAGGGCGAGGACGTGCTCGGCGAGCGCCGAGCCGGCATGGACCCTCCAGGCGATGCGCCGTGTCAGCACCCGGGTCTTGCCGGCTCCGG
>DAHUZG010000289.1 GCA_027306715.1 Acidimicrobiaceae bacterium | reverse complement strand
CGAGGAGAGGAGCGCGGCGCTGGCGCCGTAGCTGGCGACGGGAAGGTTGCCCGCCGGCGACCAGCTGGCGCTCGCCGGGTCGAACAGCTGCGTCGTCGCCGTCGGGTTGCCGCCGGCGGTCGGCTGGCCGCCGGCGACGAGCACGTCCCCGCTCGAGATGACCGTCGCCGTGGCGTTGGCGACCCCGGTCGGCATCGTCGCCGTGGCGCTCCAGAAGCCGGTCGAGGGCTGGTAGAGCTCGCTCGAGCCGGTCACTGCCGGGCTGCCGCCGCTCGCCTGGCTCTCACCACCGGAAATGAGCACCTCGCCGTTCCGGAGGGCGGCGATGGCGGCGCCCTCGACCCCGAGCGGGAGCTCGCCCGCGGTCGCCGCCCAGCTGCCGGTGGCGGGGTCGTACAGCTCAGAGGCCCTCGTCGTGGCTGCGGCCGAGCCCGAGCCGGTCGAGCCGCCGGCGTAGAGGACGTCGCCGGAGCTCGCCAGCACCGCGGCTGAGGCGTCATAGCTCGCCCTCAGCAAAGAGGCCGTGCGCGTCCAGGCATTCTTCGACGGGCTGTAGAGCTCGGCGGCCGGGCTCGCCTGCAGCGACCCGCTGGTGCCGGTGAGGCCGCCGGCGACGAGCACGTCGCCGCCGGCGAGCAGGACCCCGGAGGCGCCGGCGAGCGGGAGCGGCAACGGCGCCGCTGCGGACCACTGGCCGGTCGAGGCCTGGTAGATCTCGGCGTCGGCGAGCGGGTTGCCGGAGGCGTCCTCACCTCCCGCGACGAGCACGTCGCCGTTGCTCAACAGGACGGTCGTGGCGTCGCTGCGGGCAGTCGCCAAGCTCCCCGTGGCAGAGAAGCTCGCCGGCGATGCCGCCGGCGTCGAAGCTGCTGCGCTCGCCGCGGGGACCGCCGCGGGCAGCACGGCGAGGCCGAGCGCCCCTCCGAGCGCCAGCGCCCCGGGCAGCCGGAGCGGGAGCCGGAGCCGGCGAGCCGCCCGGGAGCCGGCCGGCCGGCGCCGCGACGCTGCAGGCACGCCCTCACCCGGCTGCGGCTCCCTCGTTCTGCAGCCGGTGCTCTTCCCTCCGCGACCCGCCGTCGAGGACCTATCTCTTGACATCCACGCTCACCCTTCGCTCATGTCCGCACGGCGAGGCGAGCGAGCACCGAAGGCTCGACCGCGACGCGACCCGCCGCTTTTCCGAAGACGATCCCAGTATCGGTGGCGGATGTGAGCGCGGCGTTACCGAGGCTTGCTCACTCTGCGAGCCTCCGTCACCGTGAGCGTCTGTCACCGCGAAGCGGCATCAGCCTGCGCCGGTGGCACGAGCCGCTGTTCACCAGACCTGTCGCTTATCCGCAGAAGCTCTCAAGTCCGCCACGGGGCGTGCGCGGAAGTCACTCGGTTCTCACGCTCCGTGGCAATCTAAGTTTGGCAAGGCCGGGTTGCCGGGTAGCGACCCTCGACGGCTGAGGGGAGGGTCATGGCTTCGGGAGCAGGAGCTGTAGATGATCTTGGCGGCGTGCTGGCCGAGGTGGCCGAGGTGGCCGACGAGGTAGCCGAGGCCCAGCGAGGCATCGCCGGCGAGCGCTTCGGCATCAGCCACCAGCGGGTGTCCTTCCTCCAGGCCCGCGACGAGCACTGAGCCAGAAGGCACGACACCGTGACGGCCAGGCGACGTCCGTCCCCGAGCGCCTGGTCCTGTCGTTCGTGCCCTTCCCTGCCCGGGTCCGGCCGGTGAAGATCGCCCTCGCCTTGTGCCTCTCCCGAGACGCCGCCACGGTGGCGGTCGTCCGTCACCTCGTGACCGGGGCGCTGCGGGACCTGGCCGTCGACGACGAGCACATCGACGACATCGTCCTTGCCCTGAGCGAAGCCTGCTCCAACGTGATCCGGCACTCAGGGGTCGAGGACGACTACGACGTGCACGTCGAGATCGACGGCGACCGTTGGTGGTCGCAAGTCTCTGACGCCGGGCGGGGTCCAGAGGACATCCCGCTCGAGAGCGCCGGGCCAGACACGCTCGCGCTCGGTGGGCGCGGTCTGGCGATCATGCGCGCCGTCATGGACGGCGTCATCGTCAAGCCGGCACCTGCTGGGGGAACGCTGGTCGAGCTCGTGAAATGCCTGCGCCGAGGCGGCCCGAGCGCGGCACCGGCTGGCCAGGCGACCGATCGATCAGCACTGAGGCTCACAGTCACAGGTCCCTAGGTCTCGATGCTCGAGGCCACGGCCTCTCCACGGCCTCTCCACGAGCTCTCGGGGGACAACGGGCGCCATGCCGGCCGCCAGAGCGGGCCGGCTTGGCGGCTCGGTCAGTGTGGCGTCACCGAGACGGTCACCTTGTCGGCATGAACGGTGGTCCTCGGCCAGGCGTTCCATCCCCAGACGACGACACGCTCGCCGACCGTCACGTCCGCTGCGGTCGGCGACGGCACCGCCGAGTCGACGAAGGTCGTCGAGCCGTTGATCTCGACAACGATCGTCGAGCGTCCGTGTCGCATGGTGAAGCTGGAGCTGCCGCTCTGGTCGAGTGGGGCCTGAACACCGGTCACGACGCCGGGCACGGCGTGGGGATGCTGCGGCGCGATCCTGATCTCGGTGGCGACGAGGGCACCGGCGCTCGAGGTGACCGTCACGTCGACCCGCTCACCCGGGAGCACGTCGGCGATCGTCGTGCTGACGCCGTTCTCGACGTATGACGTGGTCGTGGCCACCTCGACGTCGACCTCGTGATGACGATGGACGAGCACCTCGAAGGTGGTGGCGCCACCGGTGCCCGTGCCGCTAGCGGCAGGCGAGGTCGTCACGATGCCGCGCACGACCGACCCTGCTGTCGGGCTGCCCTTGTGATTGCCGTGGCCGTGGCCGTGGCCGTGGCCGTGCCCGTGCCCGTGCCCGTGACCCTGCGCTGAAGCAGCGGCAGGACCTGCTGTCAGCGCGAGGGCACCCACCCCAAGAGCCAGCGCGACTGCTCGAGGGGTTCTCTGCCGGCGGGAACTTGCCGCGTCTTTCTTCATCGGCCTTCGTCTCCTCTCCTCAGATGGTTCGGTTCGTCGATGTCGAGCGACATCATGGCAAGCAAGTGTTAGCAAAGCTCGACATCGTGGTGATCTCAGCTCATGGCGCCAGCGAAATGACAAGATCGAGCCAGCCGGGCGAGGCGAGAACCTGTCGGCGACGTGAGCAGGGATCGTAGGTTGGCTCTTTGATGACCAAGCTCCACGACCTCGTCGCCGGCTGGTGGCGGGCCACCCGCGCCAGGCGCGACGAGCTCCCCTGGCGGAGCACCTCAGAGCCGTGGGCGGTCCTCGTCTCTGAGACGATGCTCGCCCAGACCCCGGTCTCACGCGTCGCCGGCCGCTATCCCGAGATGCTCGCCCGCTACCCGAGCCCCGCCGCCCTCGCCGCCGCCCCCCTCGGGGAGCTGCTGCGCGCCTGGAGCGGGCTCGGCTACCCGCGGCGGGCGGCGGCCCTGCACGCCGCCGCCACGGCGCTGTGCAAAGAGCACGGCGGGGCGGTCCCTGCCCGGCTCGAGCAGCTGCTCGCGCTCCCCGGTGTCGGCCCGTACACCGCCCGTGCGGTGCTCGCCCTGGCCTTTGGGCAGCCGGTCGGGATGGTCGAGACCAACATCGGGAGGGTCCTCGCACGCGCTCACGCCGCCCGCCCGCTCACCCGACGCCCGGCGCAAGAGCTCGCCGACCACCTCACCGCCACCGCCCCGCTCCCGCCCCGCGAGTGGAACCTGGCGCTCATGGACTTCGGAGCTGTCGTCTGCCGGGCGCGGTCGCCGGGGTGCGAGGACTGTGCCGTGCGCGCCGCAGAGGCCTGCGCCTGGAGGGCGAGCGCGGTCGCTCGGGACCCGGCGCTCGGCTCTGCCGGCGTGTCCGGGCGCCAGGCGCCCTTCGCCGGCTCGGACCGCCAGGCCCGGGGCCGCCTGCTCGCCGCCGCCTGCTCGGCGCCGGTGCCGAAGAGCGCGCTGGCGGCGCTCGCCGGGTGCCCCGGGGAGGAGGAGCGCGCCCGCTCCCTTGCCGCAGGGCTCGTCGCCGAGGGGCTGCTGGCCGCCGGTGAGGACGGGTCGCTGCGACTACCGTGACGCTCGTGCCCGGCCACCAGGCCGGCGCGCCCGCCTGGACCAGGAGCGAGATGGCCGAGATCGAACCGTCCGAGCAGATCCGCGACGTCGTCGGCGTCACGCCGGCGTCGCACGGGGACGCCCGCGGCCGTTTCGTCGAGACCTACCGGCGCTCGTGGTTCCCGCACGGGCGCGAGATGCTGCAGGGGAACCGCTCCGACAAGGAGGCCGGCGCCGTCGTCGGCCTGCACTATCACCTCCATCAGGCCGACTACTGGTACGTCACCGCCGGCCGGGCACGGATGGTGATGGTCGACCTGCGGCTCGGATCGCCGACCGAGGGCGCCGTGCTCGCCCTCGAGCTCGGCGGGGGGAGCGAGCGGGGGGTGTTCGTCCCTCCCGGCGTCGCCCACGGCTTCTCGAGCCTCACCGACCTCACCCTCACCTATCTCGTCGACAGCTACTACAACCCCGCCGACGAGCTCGGGGTGGCCTTCGACGACCCGGTGCTCGGCATCGACTGGGGGGTCAGCGACCCGATCGTCTCCGAGCGCGACCGGCACAACCCGCCGGTGGGCGAGATCTTGGACCACCTCCGGCCGCGTTTCGGGCTGCGGACCTGAGCTCAGGCGATGTCCTCGCGCCGGCGCCCGTGCTCGACGGTGGCCGCGCGTCGCGCGGCGCTGCGTCACCGAAGAGCGCCGCGTCACCGAAGGGGGCTGCGTCACCGAGGAGCGCCGCGTCACCGAAGAGCGCCGCGTTACGGAAGAATGGTGCGGTGAGCGCGCCGAGCCTGCTCGACAGCCTCTTTGGGCGGAGCTTCCGGCGGTGATCGCCATCGTCGCCGGGGCGGTGCTCGGGCTCGCCGTGGTGACCCTGGTCTGGTTGCGCATCGCCGCCCGGCACTCCGAGCGGCGCTCGGTGCGGAACTACGAGCGTGCCCTCGGCGCGCTCGGCGACGTCGCCCACCGTGGCGAGCAGACCCGCCTGCCCGGACAGCCCGAGCCCGGTCGCCTGCACGTCCGGCCGCCGCGGGAGGGCAGGCTCGGCCCGGCGCAGGGGGAGCGGACGCGGATCACCGCACAGGTCCACCTCGAGCCACCGGGCGCCGGGGGTGCTGCTGCTGCAGCCGGCGCTGGCGCCGGCGCCGGCGCCGATGGCCAGGGTGCCGGCGGGTCGGCGCTGTCGCGGCTG
>DAHUZG010000288.1 GCA_027306715.1 Acidimicrobiaceae bacterium | reverse complement strand
CCGAGCACGACGGCGAGGTCGTCCTCGCTCGCCGGGCCGGCGAGACCGCTGGCAAGGGCGATGACCGAGTCGTTGGTCGACGTGCAGCCGTCGACGGTGAGGGCGTTGAAGGTGTCGCTCACCGCCGCCCTGAGCGCCGCGTGCAGCACCTCGGGGCTGACGGCGGCGTCGGTCGTGATCACCGCCAGCATCGTCGCCATGTTCGGGGCGATCATCCCGGCCCCCTTGGCCATGCCGCCGGCGGTGAAGCCGTCCCCGCCGGCCACGGCCTGCTTCTGGCGGGTGTCGGTCGTCATGATCGCCCGGGCCGCTGCGCCGCCCGAGGCCGGATCAGATCCCCGCCCGGCGACAAGGCCGGGCATCGCCCGCTCGATCCGGTCGACGGCGAGCTGCGGGCCGATCAGCCCCGTCGAGCAGACGAGGACCTCCTCGGCACGCACGCCGAGCGCCGCGCCGGCCGCGGCGCAGGTCCGCCTCGCCGCGTCGAGACCGGCGGCCCCGGTGGCGGCGTTGGCACAGCCGCTGTTCAGCACCACGGCGGCGGCCCGTCCGCCGGTGGCGAGCAGGTTCGCCCGGGAGGTGACGACAGGAGCGGCGGCGGCGCGATTGGTCGTGAACACCGCCGCCGCCGCCACCGGGGCGACGGGCTCGGCGGCGACGAGGGCGAGGTCGGGGCTCCCGCCGATCTTGATCCCGCACGACGTGCCGGCGGCGCTGAAGCCACCTGCAGCGGTGACGCTCACGGCACGAGGGCTACGCGCGGCAGCCCGAGAGTCTCGTCGAGGCCGAGCGCCACGTTCGCCGCCTGCAGGGCCTGGCCCGACCCGCCCTTGGTGAGGTTGTCGAGCGCGGCGAGCACGAGGACGTGGCCGGTGCGCCCGTCGTAACGGGCAGTGAGCATGACGTTGTTCGTGCCGAGCGTCTGGCGCGTGGCCGGCGGCTCCTGCCCCACGTGGACGAACTCCTCGCCGGCGTAGCTGTCGGCCAGCAGCTCGACGAGCGAGGCGGTCGTCGGCTCGGCCGCTCCCGACGCCAGCCGGGCGTAGCAGGTGACGAGGATCCCCCGTGTCATCGGCGCCAGGTGCGGGGTGAACAGCACGGTGGCTCCGATCACCTGCTCGATCTCGGGGGTGTGGCGGTGCTCGAGCAGCTTGTAGGCGCTGAAGCTCTCGTTGACAGCGCCGTGGTGCGTGCCGGCGGTCGGGCTGCGGCCCGCTCCGGAGGTCCCGCTGGCCCCGTCGACGATCACGCCGCCCGGGTCGACCAGCCCGGCGGCGGTGAGCGGGGCGAGGGCGAGGCTGGCGGCGGTGACGTAACAGCCTGGCGAGGCGATCAACCGGGCGCTCTCGAGCTCGTCGCGGAACAGCTCGGGCAACCCGTAGGCGGCCTCGGCGAGCAGCTCCGGCGCGGCGTGCTCGAAGCCGTACCAGCGCGGGTAGGCCGCGGCGTCGCGCAGGCGGAAGTCCGCTCCGAGGTCGACCACGAGCCGAGCCGACTCGACGAGCCCGGGCACGACCCGTTGCGAGCTGCCCGACGGCAGCGCCACGAAGACGACGTCACAGCCGGCGAGCTCCGACTCGTCAAAGCCGGTCACGAGCAGGTCCGGGTAGGCCGCACCAAGCCCCGGATAGATGGTGCCGATGGCACTCCCGGCTGAGGTCTCGCCCTGGAGCGCCACGACGTCCAGATCGGGATGGCCGGCGAGGAGGCGCAGCAGCTCGGCGCCGAGGTACCCCGACGCTCCGACGACCCCGGCCTTCACGACACCCCCCTGCTGTAACTTCCTTTCATCGGCATGACCATACACGCTGGCGCATGATCATGCGAGCGAACAAGATCGGCCGGTCTCGACAGCGCCGCCGCAGGCTCCGTGTGCGCTACGGCGCGGCCCGCGTCGTCCCCGGGGTACACCGCCCGGGCGCCCGGAGGATCAGGCGTCGAGCGCCCGGCGCACGCCGGCGACGAACTCGGCGGCCTCGTCGGGCCCCGCACCGCCGAGGATCCGACGGACGAGCGCCGAGCCGATCACCACGCCGTCCGCGACCCGGCACACCTCACGCGCCTGGTCGGCGCTCGAGATGCCGACGCCGACGAGCACCGGGAGGTCGGTGCGCGCCGTGCAGCGCGCCGCCAGCCGGGTCGCCGACCCGGCCAGCCGGTCGCGCTCACCGGTGACTCCGAGCAGGCCGACGGCGTAGAGGAAGCCCCTGCTCGCCTCGCAGATGGCGTCGAGACGATCGTCGGGCGTGGTCGGAGCGGCGAGCAGCACCGCGTCGACCCCTGCCGAGGCCGCGGTCGCCAGCCAGTCCGTGGCCTCGTCGAGCGGGAGGTCGGGCAGGATCGCTCCTGCGACGCCGGCGTCGGCAAGCTGGTGGGCGGTGCGCACGTGGCCGCCGCGGGCGACGAGGTTGTAGTAGGTCATCACGACGAGCGGCACCGAGACCTCGGCGTGCGCCAGACCGGCCAGGACGCCAGCCGGCGTGACGCCGCCGGCGAGGGCGTCCGCCGAAGCCCGCTGGATCACCGGGCCGTCCATCACCGGGTCCGAGAAGGGGATGCCGATCTCGATCGCGTCAGCACCCGCCGCCGCAACGGCGCGCACGTACTCGAGCCAGTCCGGGCCCAGGCCCCCGGTCAGGTAGGGGACGAGCAGCTTGGCTCCGCCGTCGCGACGCGCCCGCAACGCCGACTCGAGCCGCCCTCCCGGCACGCCCGGCGCCGCCGCGCTCACCCGAGCATCGCCATCACCTGCGCGACGTCCTTGTCGCCGCGCCCGGACAAGGTGACGAGCACCACTGACCCCGCGGGGATCTCCGTGCGGGCCGCTGCCGTCACCCACGCCAGGGCATGGGCGGGCTCGAGGGCGGGGATGATCCCTTCGGTCTCGGCCAGCAGCTTGAAGGCCTCGAGCACGTCGCCGTCCTCGGCCGAGACGTAGCGGGCTCGCCCGATCGCACCGAGGTGGGCGTGCTCGGGCCCGACGCCGGGGTAGTCGAGGCCGGCCGAGATCGACTCGGCCTCGAGGATCTGGCCGGCCTCGTCCTGGAGGAACTGCGACCGCATGCCGTGCACGACGCCGGGCACCCCCCGGCCCATCGCTGCGCCACCGGCGGCCTCGACGCCGACGAGAACCGCCGCGGTGTCGACGAAGCCTGCGAAGGTCCCCGCCGCGTTCGACCCCCCGCCGACGCAGGCGACCACGACATCGGGGTCGGCGCCGCCGAGCAGCTGGCGGCACTGCCGGCGCGCCTCGTCGCCGACCACCCGCTGCAGCTCGCGCACGAGCCAGGGGTAGGGATGGGGTCCCATCACCGATCCGATGCAGTAGTGCGTCGTCTCGACGCTCGCCACCCAGTCGCGCAGCGCCTCGTTGACGGCGTCTTTCAGCGTGCGGCTGCCGGAGCTCACGGGATGCACCTCAGCGCCGAGGAGGCGCATGCGGAAGACGTTCAGCTCCTGGCGGGCGGTGTCGACCTCGCCCATGTAGACCTCGCAGGAGAGCCCGAGCAGCGCCGCCGCCGTGGCAGCGGCGACGCCGTGCTGGCCGGCTCCGGTCTCGGCGATGAGGCGGGACTTCCCCATCCGCCGAGCCAGCAGCGCCTGGCCGAGAACGTTGTTGATCTTGTGCGAGCCGGTGTGGGTGAGGTCCTCGCGCTTGAGAAGCACCCGCACGCCGAGCCGCTCGGAGAGGCGCTTGCACTCCGTGACCGGTGTCGGCCGGCCTGCGTAGGAGGCGAGCAGCCCGTCGAGCTCGGCGCGGAAGGCGGCGTCGGCCCAGGCGGCGGTGAACGCCGCCTCGAGCTCGGCGCAGGCCGGTACGAGCGACTCGGGCACGAAACGACCCCCGAACTCCCCGAACCGGCCGCCCGGCCCGGGCTCGCGCATGAGCTGCGAGGCGGCGTCCGAAGCGTCGCTCGAGGTACCGGTCAGCGCTCGTCCTCCCAGTCGTAGGGCCCGGCGTGCGCGAGCGGCCCGGGAACGCCGTCAGCCGGCGGCTCGGCGGCGCGAACCGCCTGGACGAACGCACGCAGCTTGCGCGGGTCCTTCCGTCCGGGCGCCTGCTCGACGCCGCTCGAGACGTCGACACCGAAAGGGCGAAGGCGCCGAACGGCCTCGCCGACGTTGCCGGGGGTGAGACCGCCGGCGACAAAGACCCGCGTCCGGGCGGGAAGATTGGTCGCCAGCCGCCAGTCGAAGAGCCTGCCCGACCCCGGCTCGGGGCCGTCGAGCAGGACTGCGTGGACGTGGTAGTCCCCGACGCGGTCAAGGCGCGGGTCGCCGGCGGGGAAGGCCTTGATGACGAAGGGGAAGTGCGCCGCCACCTGAGCGGTGTCCTCGGAGCTCTCCTGGCCGTGCAGCTGCACGGCGCGAACGCCGGCGCGCAGGCCGACCTCGACCACGCGCTGCGGGTCGCTGTCGCGGAACACGCCGACGGTGAGCACCTCCGGCGGGAGGCGCCTCGTGATCGAGGCGACGAAGCCCGCCGCCACCTGCCTCGTCGAGGGCGCGAAGACGAAGCCGACGGCGTCGGCACCGAGCGCCACCGCGAGGAGGGCGTCCTCCTCGGAGGTGATCCCGCAGATCTTGACCGTGACGGGCAAGGCGTCCTCAGCCCGCCCCGCCGGCCGGCGTCGAGAGCAGGGCATCTCTCTCGGCAGAGTGACCGCCGGCAGAGTGACCGCCACGCAGCGCGCCGAGCGCCGCCTGCGGGTCTCGCGAGATGACGAGGGCCTCCCCGACGAGCACGGCGTCGAACCCCGCCGCGCCGAGACGGCAGAGGTCGGCCGGGCTCGTGATGCCCGACTCGGCGACGGTGGCCAGCCCGGGCGGCACGAGCGCCCGCACGCGCACGGCGCGCTCGCTGTCGACCTCGAAGGTGCGCAAGTCGCGCTGGTTGACCCCGACGAGGGTCGTCCCGGCGTCGAGCGCGCGGGCGAGCTCGGCCTCGTCGTGCACCTCGACGAGGGCCTCGAGGCCGAGCGAGCCGGCGAGCTCGCGCAGCCGGCGCAGCTCGGCGTCAGAGAGCGCGGCGACGATCAGCAGCAGCGCGTCGGCACCCATCAGCCGGGCGTCGTAGACGTCTGCCTCACAGACGGTGAAATCCTTGCGTAGGACCGGCAGGGCGCAGGCGGCTCGCGCAGCCCGCAGGTCGTCGGGGCTGCCGCCGAAGTAGGCCTCGTCGGTGAGCACCGACAAGCAGGCTGCGCCACCGCGCTCGTAGGACTGGGCAAGAAGGCGCGGATCGAGGTCGGGGGCGAGCACGCCCTTGGACGGCGAGCGCCGCTTCACCTCGGCGATGACGGCGGGAAGGCCGGTGGTGCCACCCGCCGAGCGCACGGCGCCGGCAAAGTCGCGCAGCGAGCCCGTCGCCGCTTCGGCCCGGCGCGCCAGCGCCCGCAGGTCGCGACCGTCGACTGCGGCCGCACGCCGGTGGTGGTCGACGATGTCGGCCAGGTAACCTGCCATACGACCAGCGTACCGGGCCGCCCCGGCCGGCAGCGGGAGGCTGCGGCCGGTGCGGGCGTGGCGCGCGCCTGTTGTCGCCCCTCCCAGGGGCGGCGGACCTAGGCTGACGAGATGCAGGCACCTGGACGGCGCGACGCGAGCGCAGAGCAGCCGACCATCGTGCTCATCGAGGACGACCGGCACATCGCTGAGCTCGTCGACCTCTACCTGCGCAACACCGGCTACCGCGTGCTGCAGGCGGGGGACGCGGCACGCGGGCTCGAGCTCATCGACCAGCACCACCCCATCCTCGTCGTGCTCGACATCGGCCTTCCGGGCGGCATGGACGGGATCGAGGCCTGCAAGCAGATCCGATCGACGAGCGACGTCCCGATCGTCATCCTCACCGCCCGCGACGACGAGGTCGACCGGGTGATCGGACTCGAGCTCGGCGCCGACGACTACCTCACCAAGCCGTTCTCTCCGCGCGAGCTCGTGGCGCGTGTCCGCGCGGTGCTGCGCCGCACCGACCGGACGGCGCGTCCCTCCACCCAGCCGCGCACAGTCGGCGGGGTCACCGTCGACGGTCTCCGCCGCGAGGTGACGGTGAACGAGGAGGTGATCGCCCTCACTGCCCGGGAGTTCGACCTGCTCGCCCATTTCGTCGAGCATCCCGGCATCGTCTTCAGCCGCCAGCAGCTGCTCGACTCGGTCTGGGGCGCCGGGTGGTTCGGCGACGAGCGCACCGTCGACGTCCACGTCCGCCAGCTCCGGCGGAAGCTCGGCGACGAGCTGCCCCTCACGACGATCTGGGGCGTCGGTTACCGCTGCGGGTGAGGGACTGCTGAGCTGTGCGAGCCCGCATCACCCTCGCCGTCGTCGCCATCCTCGCCCTCGCCCTTGCCATCGCCGGTGCCGTCAGCTTCACCCTCACCCGTGCCACGGCGCGCACCGACGCCGAGGCTCGGGTCCTCAGCCAGGCGAAGAACCTCGTCAGCAGCGTCAACGGCTCCCGCCAGCTCGACGCGCTGATCCGCACCAGCTCGGACTCGAACGAGGTGATCAGCGAGCTGCTCAACCTCGTCCAGAACGTCACCCGGGCCTCGGCGACCACCCTCGTCGTCCTCTCCGGCGGCGGCCTGCCGGCCGGTGCCTCTCCGACCCCTCTCGACGCCGCGCAACGCGCCGAGCTCGCCCGTGGCGTCGCTGTGTCCGGCCTGCAGGGCGGCGACGCCTACGGGGCGGCCCGGCTGGTGACGATCTGCGTGCCGCTCTCGAGCACCGGGACGCCGGTGACGGCAGGCTCGGGCACCGCCGGCAGCGGCGGCGCGGGCGGCGCGGGCTCGCACGGGTCCTCGGGGGCGGCCGGCGGCGGGAGCACCGGCGGAGGTTTGTGCCAGACGATCGGCATCCTCCTCACCGAGCCGGTGACCTACCCGAACACGGTCTGGTCCTTCGTCCTCGCCGCTGCTGTCGCCCTGTTCGCCGCCGGCATCGTCGCCGCCCTCATCGCCCGGCGCATCTCCCGCCACGTCGTCGCCGCCGCCGGGGCGGCGGAGGCGATCGCCTCCGGGGACCTCGAGGTCCGGCTCCCCGAAGGCTCCAAGAGCTATCCGGAGCTGTCCGCTCTCGGCTCGGCGAGCAACACCAGGGCGGCCGGCCTTGCTCGGGCGCGGGCCCTCGAGCGTCAGTTCCTCCTCTCCATCTCGCACGACCTGCGGACGCCACTGACCTCGATCCGCGGCTATGCCGAGGCGATCGCCGACGACGCCGTCCCGGACCCCTCCGCGGCAGCCGAGATCGTCGTGGCCGAGGCGGCTCGGCTCGAGCGCCTCATCCGCGACCTGCTCGACCTCGCCTATCTCGACGCACGGCAGTTCTCACTGCGTCTCCGGCCGGTCGACCTCACCGCAGCTGTGGCCGCGGCCGCCGAGGCGATGCGCTTCGAGCTCGAGGCCTCCACGGTCGCGCTCGAGGTGGTCCCCCCCGACGAGCCGTTGCTCGTCACCGCCGACGGCGACCGCCTCGCCCAGGTCGTCGCCAACCTCGTCGAGAACGCCGGCACGTACGCCCGCTCGCGCGTCGTGGTACGCGTCGAGCGCGAGCCCGCACCAGCCGCGCCGGCGACCGCTGCGCCGGCGAACCGCCGGTCCGAGCCGCCCGCCGGCGGAACGCCCGCCGGCGCTGTGGCTCTGAGCGTCGAGGACGACGGCCCGGGCATCGCCACAGACGACCTCCCCCACAACTTCGAGCGGCTCTACACCTCCGAGCGCCGACCGTCACGGGCGGCACGCGGCACCGGCCTCGGCCTGGCGATCGTCGCCGAGCTGACCGAGGCGATGGGCGGCTCGGTGCACGCCGTCTCCCCCGCCGGCGGCGAGGGCGGGACGCGGATCGTCGTCCGCCTGCCGTTGCAGGAGCCGACGGTGGCCGCCGCCAGCCGAGGCGGTGACACGGCGCCGTGACGAAAGCCCATACACCGAGAAAGGGCTGAGTACCATGGGAAGGCAGGTAGTGTTTCAGTTGCCTGCGCTGTGGCGGCGTCCCGAGCACAGACGTCCTATTCGGCACAGAGGCGCCAAGCGAGTCCGAGCTCGTTGGCGGCAACCCTCGCTTTGTGGCTCGGACCATCGTCACCGATAATGACTGCGGCGCTCATATTCCAAGCTCAAAGCGCTACACCGATGTATGGACATACAATGCCTCAAAGAGGAGCTTCACAGCTACGCGACGGCAGGGATGGCCGAGCGAACCAGCCGTGAGCTATTGACTCGGACGCTCCGGGCGAGGAGTGGGCTAGCCCGAGATCGTGGTCATGGATTGCGGATCGAACCCCACCGACCACTCGACCCTCGACACCGCCGCGCTGTCGACGCTGATCGCACAGCTGAAGACAGTTGGCTATTCCTTCGTGACGCTTGATTCTCTCGACTCCTGAGCTGCGTGTCGCCGGCACGCGGCGGATGCTCAGCCGCCGCGCGGTCAGACTGAGGACGAAGCCGGGAGCAAGGACGTCCGGCGCCGTACCGCCTTGCGGATCTCGGCGACAGCGACAACCGACAGTGCCACGGCAGTGCAGATCAACCATTGTCCGACGTGCAACGTGGTCGTCCTCAGGATCACCTGGATCGGCGCGAGGACCGTTGACACGACGAGCAGCAGGAACGACAGGCTGGCTGTCAGGTTGAACGTCCGATCGGAGAAGGTGTCGAGGGAGAAGGCCGACCGCTGCTCGTCCTTCGACTCGATCGAGAAGAAGAGGTTGAAGAGCGAGAAGCTAACCATGCCCATCGTCCGCGCAACCCGCAGCGGGCCGGTCTGCTCGGCCCCGCTGATCACGCTCAGCGTGCAGACGGCGGCGACGAGGCCGACCGAGAAGAGCCAGCCGAGGGTCGCTCTGCTGAGGATCGGGTCACGCGGCGATCGTGGCGGGCGTTGCATCAGTCCCGAGGCGGCCTTGGAGTAGCCGAGCCCGATCGACTGCAGTGTCACGGTGGTGAAGGCCACCCAGAGGATCTGCAACGGCTGGAGCGGCTCGCCGCCGGCGATGTTGAAGCCGCTCGCGCCGAGAAAGGCGATGATGAAGCCGAACATGCACCCCATCTCGAAGCGGATGTAGCGGGTGAGGTTGTCGTAGAGCCCGCGACCGATCTCCACCGCCTTGACGATCGTGGAGAAGTTGTCGTCGGTAAGGACCATCACCGCCGCCTGCTTGGCCACCTCGGTGCCGGCGATCCCCATGGCGATGCCGATGTCGGCCCTGCGCAGTGCAGGTGCGTCGTTGACGCCGTCGCCGGTCATGGCGACCGTCTCACCTCGGCGCTTGAGCAGCTCCACGAGGCGGACCTTGTCCTCGGCGGTGACGCGGGCGATCACACCGACCTCGTCGATCGAGGCCATCGCCTCGGCGTCACTCATCGCGGCGAACTCTGCTCCCCCGATCACCTTGCCGTCGATCCCGAGCTGGCGGGCGACGGCGCCTGCTGTGACGGCGTGGTCCCCGGTGATCATGCGGACCCTGATCCCCGCCGCCGTCGCCTCTGCGACCGAAGCCCTCGCCGTCGGCCGCGGCGGGTCGAAGATCGCGACGAGGGCGAGTAGCTCGAGCCCGGTGATGGACGGAATCAGGTCCGCTGCCGGGTCAAAGGTCGCCGGATCGAGGTCTCTGCGTGCAGTGGCCAAGACCCGGAAGCCCTGTTCGGCGAGGCGCTCATTCGCGGCCAGGTACAGCGCGCGGGACCGATCGTCGATTCGCACCGCTTTGAGGTCGGGATCCAGCATCGTCGCCGCGCGCGCCAGGAGCTGGTCGGGTGCGCCCTTGACGAAGCAGCGGACCACGTGCTCGCCAGACTCATCGACCATCGCGTGGAAGGTCGCCATCAACTTGTACGAGGCGTCGAATGGGAGCTCGGCGAGCCTCGGATAGTGCTCCCTTGTCGACACGGCGTCGATGCCGCCCTTGGCGGCCAGCACGACGAGGGCTCCCTCGGTCGGGTCACCGATCAGCTCGCCGCCAGTGAGCACGGCGTCGGAAGCGAGCACCATCGGCATGAGGATCTCGTCGAGCGGGATCTCGGTCCGTCCGGCGACCCGGGCGATGCGGCCATCGGTCGAATAGCCTTTGCCCTCGACGACGTAACGCCGTCCGGCCACCGACATCTCGACCGCGGTCATCTGGTTGAGCGTGAGCGTGCCGGTCTTGTCCGAGTTGATGGCTGAGGTGGATCCCAAGGTCTCGGTCGAGCGGAGGTGTTTCATGACCGCTCCGGCCCTGGCAAGCGCCTGGGTCCCCCAGGCGAGGATCGTCGTCACCACCGTGGGCAGCTGAACCGGTACGCCGGCGATAGCGAAGGCCACGGCCGCGTTGAACACGGCGTTGAACGTGTCCCCACGCGCCAGGTTCAAGGCCATCGAGGCGATCAGCGCGACGCCCGCAACAACCAGGATCTGCTTGGAGAGGCGGTCAAGCTGTCGGGTGAGCGGCGTCTTGGTGATCGCCTGGGAATCCATCAGCCTCGAGATGTGGCCGACCTCGGTCGCCATCCCGGTCGCGGTGACGACGAGCTCGGCCGACCCGCGGGTGACCGAGGTGCTCATGTACACCATGTCGCTACGGTCGCCAAGCGGCGTTGTGGCACCGGCCACGGCGATCGTTCCCTTCGAGACAGGCAGGCTCTCGCCGGTCAGCTCGGACTCGGCGACCTCCAGCGCAGCGGCCCGCAGCAGCCGCCCGTCGGCTGGGACGAGGTCGCCCGCGATGATGGTGACGACGTCGCCAGGTACGAGTTCATCGGCAGGGATCTCTCGCATCTCGCCGTCCCGGCGCACCCGCGCGGTGACGATCATCGTCTTCTGAAGGGCGGCGACGGCGCCTGCCGCCTTTCCCTCCTGCTGCAGGCCGAGCACGGCGTTGGCAAGCGTCAGCAGGCCCAGCAGGACGCCGGTCCCCAATTGCTTCAGTGGGTACACGCTGAGGATGCCGGCGGCGATGAGGACAAGCTGCATCGGGTCGGCGTACTGGCGAACGAACGCGTGCCAGCGCGGCTCGGACTTGGCGGCGACGACGGTGTTGGGGCCGAACTTGCTGGCACGCGACGCCGCTTCGGCCGAGCTGAGCCCCAGCGCCGCGTCGACGTCGAGTGCCTGAAGCGCCCGCTCGGCGCAGAGGGTGTGCCATAACAGCGCGCGCTCATGTGCCTCGGTCAGCACGACTCGACCGGGTGAGCTGTGGCGAGGGTCATCGACCGGCGTGAGGGCGGCCGCTCGCGGCCGCCAGATCCTCGGCATCGATCGCCTCGTTCTCCTCACCAAAGGACAAGTAGCACTCGTCCTCCTGGGCCGTGTGCAGCGCGAGGAGGGCGTAGAGACCGTAGAGAAGACGTCGCAGCTCGGTGAGGTCCTCCTCGTCGGGCCCGCCGGTGGACAGCTCGTCGAGGAGCTCGACGAAGCAGTGGATCTGATGGGCGATCTCGACGTGCGCACGACTCATCGGCGCGGTCGGGTCCTCGCCGCCGACGATGCGGTCGAGGACCGGGTAGAGCAGCTCCTGCTCTGCCTGCTCGTGCGGCGCCACCTGCTCGACGAGCTGGTGGCGCAGCGCGCCGAGGCGCGCCATCGTCTCCGCCGGGGGTAGGTTGCCGAGGGAATCGGCCGTGGCACGCACTTCGTCGATCGCGTGGCGCAGGCCGACGTGCTCGGACCCAAACCGGCGCGTGAGGGCTGCCTCCTCGCCGGCCAGCTGCACCGACTGGTCGGGGAGCCGCAGCGCCCGCAGGGCGTTGAGGATGACGGCGAGGTCGATGCCTTCTTGCAGCAGGGCGCCCCACACCGCCGGTAGCAGTCCCGCCGCGGCAGCTCCCATCGCACCAAGCGACATCGCCATGCCGGCGACGACGCTCTGTGCCGCGACACGACGCGAGCGGCGAGCGATGGCCCGGGCGTCGCCGAGGCGGTCGAGGCGGTCGACGGTGAGCACGACGTCGGCTGCCTCAGACGACGCTGACGACCCGGCGGCGCCCATTGCGACGCCCACGTCGGCGAGAGCGAGCGCTGGGGCGTCGTTGATGCCGTCCCCGACCATCACCGTCGACGCCTGGCGGCGCTCGGCGCGGACCGCGTCGAGCTTGTCTGAAGGAGAGCGGTTGGCGAGCACCTCGTCGGCGCCGACGACGGCTCCGATCGCCTCGGCGACCTCCGCACGGTCGCCGGTGACGATCACGACACGCTCGATCCCGCGCCGCCGCAGCGCCCTCACGGTGCGGGCGGCGTCGGGCCGGATGGGATCCCCGAGCACGAGCAGGCCGGTCGGCGCCCCGTCGATGGCGGCGAAGACCGTGAGCGAGCCGTCAAGGCGTGCCCGGCGCAGCAGCGATCTCGCCCACGGCGCCCCGCTGGCTCCGGTCCACTTGGCGCTCCCCGTCGCGACCAGGCGTGTGCCGACGCGGCCGCGCAATCCCGACCCGGCGACCTCCTCTACCTCGGTAGGGACGCTCAGCTCAAGGCCACGGGCGCGGGCGGCGCGCACGATGGCGCGAGCAAGAGGGTGCGAAGAGAGCTGTTCGAGCGACGCCGTGAGCGTGAGGAGCTCGCCGGCTCCAATCGTTCCGCTGGTGGCAACGGCGCGCAGGCGCGACTGTCCGAGTGTGAGGGTGCCGGTCTTGTCGAGCAGGGCGGTGGTGCAGGTCGCCAGGCGCTCGAGCACTGCCCCGCTCTTTACGACCACGCCCTGGCGGGCACAGCGTGACAGACCGGCGACAAAGGCCACAGGCGGGGCGAGGATCAGCGGGCAGGGGGTCGCCACGACGAGGACCGCCACGGCCCTGCCCGTTCCGGCGACTGCCCAAGCAAGTCCGGCTACGGCCAGGGTGAGGACAAGGAACCAGGCCGCGTAGCGGTCGGCGAGGCGGACGAAGGGAGCCTGGGTCGACTCGGCTTCGGCGACCATGCGCACGATGCCGGCGTAGGTACTCTGCGCCGCGGCCGCGCTGGCGCGCATCTCAAAGGCCGCACCGGCATTGACCACCCCGCTTCGGATCAGGTCGTCCGAGGGCCGCTCGACCGGCGCCGACTCGCCGGTCAGCGCCGACTCGTTGAGCACGGCGGCGCTCATCAGCGTCCCGTCGACAGGTACGACCTCGCCGGTGGTGACGAGCACGAGGTCGCCTGGCCGCAGCGAGTCGACGTCAACCGTCTCAACGGTGTCGCCGGCCCGTCGACGCGCGCTGCGTGGCGCCCGCTCGATGAGGGTCCGCAGGTCCCGGCGTGCCCGTCCAGCTGCGAAAGCTTCAAGGGCGCGCCCGCTCGACACCATGACGGCGACCACGGCCGCCGCCAGGTCTTCACCGACAGCGAGCGCCCCCACCAAGGCGAGCAGGGCGATGGCGTCGACACCAAGGCGTCCCCGCCGCAGGCTCTGGGCCATCGCGACGAGCTCGATGGCAGCACCTGTTGCGCCAGCGGCAACCCACACAGCACGCGCCGCCTCGTGCTCGTCTGCCAGGCTGAGAAGGCCGCCGGCGACGAGCAAGAGCCCGATCGCGATCAGCAGGGCACTGTGCAGGGCCGCGCTGCCGGCGAGCTCGCTTCGTCGGCGACGCACCGACCACAAGAATACGCCCATCTGGTCATGCTCGGCCGATGTTCCCTAGCTGACAAGGGCCGAAGGTCGGTGGCGCTCTGGTCGGGCGCGATCGCGTGACGTTCGGCTCTGTACGGCCCGCCCCGACACAAGCGACACAATGGCCTCGTGGTCACGATGCGATGGGCTGCTCGTCACCGGCATGACTGACGCCGACCCAGCAGCGGCCGGGTCGCGGGGCATCTCCCTCGCGCCGTCCTCGCAACGCGGACTTGACGCCGCCGCGGTGAGCGCGCGCGTCGCGGCGGGTCAGGTGAATGTGAGCGGCGCCCGCCCGAGCCGTTCGTTCGCCGAGATTCTCCGCGCCAACCTCCTGACGAGATTCAATGCCATCCTCGGAGCGCTGCTCGTCGTCGTCGGGTTCGTCGGGCCGCTTCAGGACGGTCTGTTTGGTGTCGTGCTCATCGTCAACGCCGCCATCGGGATCATCCAGGAGCTGCGCGCCAAGCAGGCGCTCGACCGACTGGCGGTGCTGAGCGCGCCCCACGCCCACGCGCTTCGCGACGGGGAGGTGGTGGAGCTGCCGAGCGAGCAGGTCGTGCTCGATGAGGTCGTTGCACTTCGTCCAGGCGACCAGCTCGTCGCCGACGGCTGTGTGCTCGAGTCCGACGGGCTCGAGCTCGACGAGTCGTTTGTCTCCGGTGAGTTTGAGCCCGTGGACAAGGCAATCGGGGCCGAGGTGCTCTCCGGGAGCTTCGTCGTCGCAGGGTCGGGCCTGGTGCACGTCGTCCGGGTCGGCTCCGATGCCTACGCTCAGCGCTTGCAGATCGAGGCCAAGCGCTTCGCCGCCACCTACTCCGAGCTCCAGCGGGGGACGAACCGGATACTGCAGGTGATCAGCTGGCTGATCCTGCCCGTCGCGGCGCTACTCGTCACCTCCCAGCTGCTGCGCTCCGGAGCGACGCTTGACGAGGCGCTGCGCGGCGTCGTCGCCGGCATCGCGGCGATGGTGCCGGAGGGGCTGGTCCTGCTCACCACGATCGCCTTTGCCGCCGGCGCGCTGCGCCTTGCCAACCGCCGGGTGCTTGTCCAGTCGCTTCCGGCGATCGAAGGCCTGGCGCGCGTCGACGTGCTCTGCATCGACAAGACCGGGACGCTCACCGCGCCGGGGATGACCGTCACCGGCGTCGAGGCCCTCGGCAACGAGCCTCCCGAGGCTGTCCTCGGCGCTCTTGCTGCGACCGACCCGGCGCCGAATGCGACGATGCGTGCGATCGCAGCTGCCTACGATCCGCCTACAGGCTGGTCCGCAGTGCGAACGATTCCCTTCTCCTCCGAGCGCAAGTGGAGCGCCGCCGAGTTCGCTGGCCGGGGTTCCTACGTGCTCGGCGCGCCGAGCTTTGTCCTGTCGCAGGCGAGCTCCTCTGAGACGAACGAGTGGGAGGAGCAGGCGCGTCGGGGCCGGCGCGTCCTGCTGCTGGCACGCTCCCCCGATGCGCTCGACGGTGAGCGGCTCCCGGCCCAGCTGCATGCGGTCGGGCGCGTGCTGCTCGCCGAGCGCATCCGACCTGATGCGGAAGAGACCGTCGCCTACCTGCGCGAGCAGGGCGTGGACATCAAGGTCCTCTCGGGTGACGACGCGGGCACCGTGGCGAGCGTCGCCGCTCGGGTCGGCATCCCATTCGCCGACGCGGCCTGTGACGCGAGCGAGCTTGCAGAGAACGGCGACGAGCTCGCCAAGGCCGTGGCTCGCTGTGGCGTCTTCGGCCGGGTACGGCCGGCGCAAAAGCGAGCGATCGTCGAAGCGCTGCAGGCCGCCGGCCACGTCGTCGCGATGACCGGCGACGGGGTGAACGACGTGCCGGCGCTCAAGCAAGCCGACGTCGGCATCGCGATGGGGTCGGGCAGCCAGGCAAGCCGGGCCGTCGCCAACATCGTGCTGCTCGACAGCGATTTCGCGGCGGTCCCGCCCATCGTCGCCGAAGGCCGGCGGGTGATCGCCAACATCGAACGGGTCGCCAGCCTCTTCCTCGCGAAGACGACCTATGCCCTGCTGATCGCCCTGGCGGTCGGGATTCTCGCCGTTCCCTACCCCTTCTACCCCCGTCAGTTGACCGTGGTCAGCTCGCTCACCATCGGCATTCCCGGCTTCTTCCTTGCCCTCGCGCCCGGCGCGCCGCGAGCACAGCCGCATTTCCTTGCCCGCGTGCTGCGCTTCTCGGTTCCAGCCGGCATTGGGGCCGGTGTGGCGGTCCTCGCCGTCTACGGGATCACCGGTTGGGTGCAGCACGCGCCCCTAGCTGCTGCCAAGACGGCCGGTGTCGTCGCGCTGTTCCTCGTCGCCAGCTTCGTGCTGGCGTTCGTCGCCCGCCCGCTTGATCGCTGGCGCCTCGCCCTCGTCCTCAGCATGATCGCTCTCGGCGCGCTGGCGGCGACAGTGCCGCTCTCGAGGCGCGTCTTCGCGCTGGCGATTCCGCCGTGGTCGCTTCTCGTGACGGTTATCGCCGTGGTCGTGCCGATCGTCATCGCGTTGGTCGTCGTCCTCCGCCGGTCGAGCAGCTGACCAGGTGGGTGCTGGCGTTCGCCAACCGACGTCACCGGCGAATTGACCTTCGCGCCCGAAGGGTCGGGCACGAAGATGAGCTGGTCCTGGGACCTGCAGGCACCCGGTCCCGCGCGGCTTGTCGGACCGCTCATCGCCCGGATAGGTGACCGCCAGGAGCGCCGGATCTGGCAGAACCCCAAGTCGCTTCTCGAGAGCGGCGGCGAGAAGGGGAATGAGGGGCGGTCGACACAGCTGCTCGAAGATCACGACCGTCCCGTACAGCGCCCTCTCTCGGGGGTAAAAGTGCTGGTGGGCCGTAGCTCACGAGGTTGGGGTGGGCCGTATGCGCTCGTATTCGAACTTCGACGAGATCCGAGTTCGTATAACCGTCGTGGCTCATCTGTGTAGTAGCGGTCAGGGGTCGAAGAACTGAAGAGCAGGCAGCACGCCCCGAACTCGCTTGAAGTCCGAGTCGCGAGTCCAGAGCCGGGCCGATGACTCGACTGCGGCAATGGCGATCCCGACATCGGTCAGCGCGACGGTCTCGCCGCGCTCTCGAAGACGTGCCGCCGTTTCGCCGACGCTCTGCCACTGGACCGAACCCAGCTCCGCCCACGGCA
>DAHUZG010000286.1 GCA_027306715.1 Acidimicrobiaceae bacterium | reverse complement strand
GGTCGTCCTCCTCGTCGTCGGCGAGCGCTTCCTCGGTCTCGACGGCGCCGCCAACGGCGCCGACCTCGTCGTCGGCGCCTCCCTCCTCGCCGAGCCCCAGATCCTCGTCGTCGCCGATGTCGTCGTCGCCGAGGTCGTCGTCGTCGAGGATCGCCTCGTCGTCGAGGATCGCCTCGTCGCTCAGCTCGTCGAGGTCCCCTTCCTCGAGTATCTCTGTGTCGACCTCGCTGTCCATCTCGCTGGGCATTCGCATCCTCGTGTCGCCGTCGCTCCGCTGCCGCTCTCCCCCGGCCACCGGACGCTCCTCGCGAGCGCCGTCAGTGTAGGAGAGGCGGCGACTGCGTCAAACGGCGGGAGGGGCAGGCAGATTCCCGTCCGCCGGGCAGCATACGGAGCTGGCCCGCCCGCCGCCCGCCGGGACCCGGGGAGCCCGCCGCCGTCGCGGCGCTCAGCGCTCGGTCCCAGCCCTGGCGTGGCCGGCGGTGTCGGGCCCTGGCGGTGTCGGGCCCTGGCGGTGTCGTCAGACCTCGCCGCGCCCGCCGCGGCCGGGCGCCGCCCCGGCGGCGAGCACGCGGCGCGACTCGGCACGAGCCTCGGCCTCGAGGCGGCCGAGGCCGTCCGGCGTATGGTCGACGAAGCACATCGCCTCGGCAAGCGCCCGGTGGCCGGCCACCTCGGCGATCTGACGGTGCATCTCCTGGGCGATCCGGCGATAGGCCGGGTGACCCTGCGGTCCGCTGCGCAGCTCGAGCACATGCATCGCCTCGCGGGCGTTGAGCTGGAGCGAGAAGCGGATCCGGAACGCCAGCGCGACGGAGTAGGCGGCTGGCGCGGGGAACGCTGGCAGGAGCGCGTCGTACAGGGCGGCCGAGCGGTCGATCGACTCCCGGAAGGCGACTCCGAGCCCGGCCTCGTCGATCAGCTCGGGGACGACCGCTCCGAGAGCGGTGCCGAGCGGCTGCCACTCGACGGTGAGCATGCGGTGCCGCTGCAGGTCGCGAAAGGCGCCGTAATCGGCGACGATCTCGAAGCGGTAGCTGGTGCGCTCGAAGGCGCGCCCGGGACGGTGACGGCGGTTCCGGCGCTCGCCGACATAGGCAGCGACAAGGGCGCGCCGCTCGTCGGCGGCGAGCACCGAGACCCGGCGGGCCACGGCGTCCTCCGACGCCCCGGCATGGCGATAGCAGATTGCCTCGAGCACCTTGTCCTCGCCGGCGGGGTCGAAGTCGACGAGCCGCACCTCACTGGGAGCCGGGGCGCCGCCGCCGCCCTCGTCCCTCTCGCCGCCGGGGGCGAAGAGAGCGGCGACGAGAGCGGCCGTGTCGAGGTCGGTGCGGGCCAGGTAGTCGGCCCACTCTCCGCCGCGGTCGGGGCGGTCGAGACGCGAGAGGAACGACGGGATCACCTTCATGAGCTCGGCCTGCATCAAGCCGCCGTACTCGCGCACCTCAGGGAGGGGGTGGGCACGCATCCGCAGCAGCAGCGCCTCGTAGGACTGGCCCGAGCCGAAGACGCCGACGTTGGAGAGCGCTCCGGCAGGTAGCAGGCCGCGCAGGGCGTCGAGGGCGCGAGCGCGCGCCGCCCGCCGGTAGGAGACGTCGGAGACTCCGGGCTGCTGGGGCAGCACCTGGCGGAGGTGTGCCTGGAGGGGGGCGAGCAGCGAGGAGTAGGTGTCGAACATCCGGTCCATCTCGCCGACGTAGCGAGCGCCGAGCGACGAGTCGAGCACGCCCGGGTCCCGGTAGAAGCGGTAGTGGCCCGTCGGCAGGCGGGTGTCGTAGGGGATGTAGCGCGTCGACTGCTCGAGGTAGGACATGAGCCGGCCCCGCTCGAGCACCTTGGTGAGGACGTTGGACGCCTGCTCGCAGGCGAGGTGGACGCCGCCGAGCTGAGCCACCGAGTCGTCGCCGTAGTCGCCGAAGATCCTGGCGTAGAGGTCTTCGGCACGGTGCAGCCCGATCGTGGCGTCGAAGGTGACGTCACCGGACACGTCGAGATCACCGACGAACTCGTCGAGGAAGAGCCGCCGCAGCGACTTCGGCGAGCGGGAGTAACGAGCGAACAGCGCTCCGCGCACCACCTCCGGTAGGTTGACGAGCGCAAAGACGGGTCCGTCGAGGTTGGTGAAGTAGTGCGCGAGGAGCTCCCGCTCGGCGGGCGTGAAGGTCTCGCTGGCGTACGGGAGCACCCGACCGAGCCTAGGAGAGACGCCGGACGCAGCGGTGGACCGCCGCCGCGGCGGTGCGCGAGATCGTGGCTGCGCGCTCAGCTCGGGGCGGCGTCGGCCAGCTCGTCGAGCTCGTTCTCGGAGAGGTCGTCGTCAGCGGCCGGGCCGGCCGGGTTGGAGGCGGCGACGATGCCGCGCACGAGCGACTCGGCCGCCTGGCGGGCGGTACGGCCCACCCGCTCGTCGCCGCAGACGATGCCGATCTGGCGGAGCAGGTCGACGAGCTGCTTCACGTTGCGCACGAAGTCGCCGCCCGTCATCACGAGCTCGCCGCCCCCCGGACGCCCCCCGCCGGCGCGCCCCCCGCCGGCACGGGCCCGGCCCGCTCGCCCCGAGCCGCTGCCCCCCCTTCTGTCGGGCCGGCCGGGTCCGCGCTCGGGTCCGAGCAGCTGGCGCAGATCCTCACCTCGTGCCCAGTCGTAGGCGAGAAGGGCGAAGCCGGCGTCGAGCTCGCTCGTCACCGGCAGCCCGGCACGGCGCTCGTCGGCTCGCAGCTCCTCGGCCAGGGCGACGAGCTCCCCGCAACGGCGGGCGAGCTTGGCGGTCGGCAGCTCCGGCAGCGGGCTCTCCCGCCGCGGCTCGTAGCCGAGCACAGAGGCCATCGCCGCCAGGCTGGCGACATCGAGCCCGTCGAGCAGCCCCGCCGAGAGGGCTTCGGCGACAAGCAGGTCCCGTTCGTGGTAGATGCCGGCGAGGCGCGCCCCCGCCGCGGTCACCGACCAGCCCCGCAGGTAGCCGCGACCCTCGAGCAGCGAGACGACGGCGTCGAGCTGGCCGGTGAGTGGCTTCTCGGAGAGGTACTGGGCGAAGCTCGAGCGCACGAGGCGGTAGGCGTCGTCGCGCCGGTAGCGCCGGACGAGGTTGACGACCATGTTGTAGGTCGGGCGGAACGAGCTGCGCAGCGCCCGGCTGCGCGAGCCGGCGAGCCGGGCGACGTCGGCGAAGGAGTGGAACGGCGACCAGAGCACCGCCGCGTAGCCGACCTCGTCGATGCCCCGCCGCCCGGCCCGCCCGGTGAGCTGGGTGTACTCGCCGGGGGTGAGGTCGGCGTGGCCGCTGCCGGAGAACTTCGACAGCTGCTCGATGATCACCGAGCGCGCCGGCATGTTGATCCCGAGGGCGAGCGTCTCGGTGGCGAAGACGACCTTGACGAGCGCCTGCTGGAAGCACTCCTCGACGGCCTCGCGAAGCGGCGGCACCATCCCGGCGTGGTGCGGGGCGAGGCCGGCCTCGAGGGCACGGGCGAGCGCCGGGTAGCCGAGCACGGCGAGGTCGTCCTCGGACAGCGAGGCGACGCGCCGCTCGAGGATCGCCCGGATCGCCTGCCGCTCGTCAGGGCTGGTGAGCCGTACCCCCGCCTCGCGGCACTGGCGGACGGCGTCGTCGCAGCCGGCACGGGAGAAGACGAAGCAGATCGCCGGCAGGAGCGACTCGCGAGCGAGCCGCTCGACGACCTCGGTGCGCCGCGGGCGGTAGAGCCGGCCACCGCGGCGGGACCCGGGGCTTGGGCGGGGGCGCCGGGCGGTGGCGCGCCGTGAGGCCTCGTCGAGGGCGAGCGCCTCGGGATTCGGCCGCCCGTCGACAAAGGTCGGGATCAGGTGCAGCTCCTCGTTGGCACGGTCGCCGACGACGAAGAGGTGGCGCAGCTCGATCGGCCGCCGTTCCTCGATCACCGTCCCGGTGGCGCCGCGCACGCCGGCGATCCAGCCGGCCAGCTCCTCGGCGTTCGAGACCGTCGCCGAGAGGCAGACGAGGGTGACCTGCTCGGGGGCGGTGAGGATGATCTCCTCCCAGACGGCCCCCCGGTAGGGGTCCTCGAGGAAGTGCACCTCGTCGAGGATCACGCAACGGAGGCGGGCGAGGTGCGCCGAGGAGGAGTAGATCATGTTGCGCAGCACCTCGGTCGTCATGACGACGACGTCAGCGCCGGCATTGATCGAGGTGTCGCCGGTGAGCAGGCCGACCCGGCGCTCGCCGTGCAGGCAGCAGAGGTCGGCGTACTTCTGGTTCGACAGCGCCTTGAGCGGCGTGGTGTAGAAGGCCCGCCCGCCGCCGGCGAGGGCGTCGGCGACGGCATACTCGGCGACGACGGTCTTGCCCGAGCCGGTCGGCGCGGCGACGAGGACCGAGCGGCCGGCGTCGAGGTGGTCGAGCGCCTCGAGCTGGAACGGGTCGAGCGGGTACGGTCGATCGGCGACGAAACGAGCCCGCAGCTCTCCGGCCCTCCCCGGCCCGCTCCCGTCTCCCGGCTCCTCACCGGCCGAGAGGGGCGGCGCCGGACCGCTCATCGCTTGATCAGCTTGCCGAGGACGATCGAGGCTTCGTAGAAGAGGACCATCGGCAGCGCCATCGCCAGCATCGAGAACGGGTCCGAGCTCGGCGTGATGACCGCCGCCACGACGACGATCACGAGGATCGCGATCCGCCGCCACTTGGCGAGCTTGGCCGGGGTCACGGCGCCGGCGAGCTCGAGGCCGACGAGCGCCACGGGGAACTCGAAGGTGAGCCCGAAGATCGCCATCAGCGCCATGATCAGCCCGAGGTACTTCTGCGGCGAGATGAGGGGCCTCACTCCCGGCCCGCTGGCGGAGAAGAGGAAGTTGAGGGCGTGCGGGAAGGTGAGGTAGGCGACGAAGGCGCCGAGCAGGAACAGCCCGACGGTGGCGACGACGAAGGGGACGGCGTAGCGACGCTCGTTGGCCTTGAGCCCGGGGGTGACGAACTTCCAGAGCTCGTAGAGGATGATCGGCGAGGCGAGCACCAGCCCGCCGTAGGCGGCGACGTTGAGCCGGATGGCGAAGCCGTCGAGCGGTCCCTGGATGACCAGGGCGCACTTCGGGTTCAGGTTGCCGACGTGCAGGGCGGCGCAGTACGGGTGCTTGAGGAATGTCAGCACCTGGGGGTAGACGATGTAGGTCACCACGGTGGCGACGGAGAACCCGGCGAGGGAGACCGCCAGCCGCCGGCGCAGCTCGGCGAGGTGCTCGCCGAGCGTCATCGCGTCGGGCGACGGGCGGGGCCCGTTCTGCCTGCGGATCAGGGTTGCCATCGCCGTGGTCCTCGTCGCCGGCCGCGGGGCGGGATCAGTTCATCGCCGGATCGTCGAGGCCGACCGGCGCCGGCGCCTGGGACGCCCACCTGCCGAGAGGGCGGCCTGCCAGCGTGCCGGCGAGAGAACCGTGACCGGCTCCGTCGAGTGCCGCGCTGGCGCTCGGGCTGTCGGGGCCGGTGGTCGAGGAGCCCGCCAGCAGCAGCTGCTCCCCGTCGGGCGAGCCGTCGCCCCGGCCAAGGCCCCCTGCGGCGCCGGCTGTTGCGGCGCCGTCACCTGCGCCGCCGTCACCTGCGCCGCCGGAGGAGGTCCCGGCCGCCGAGGTGCCCCTGCCGGCGCCCACCACCGCCGCCGCGCCGGCTGCCATCCCCGCCTTGGCGACGGCTCCCGGGCGGGTGAGGTCGCTGAGGAAGCCGGTGATCGACCCGGGCTTGATACGCGGGATCGGCGGCAGCTCGTTGGCGAAGTCCGGCATCGCCGAACGCACCTCCTCGGTTACCTGCTCGCGCATCCGGGTGAGCTCGCGCCAGGCGGCGCCGAGCTGACGGGCCAGCTTCGGCAGGCGCTCGGGACCGAGGACGACGAGGGCGATCACGAGGATCACGAGAAGCTTGGCAGGGTCGAGGTTGCCAAACACGGAGCCAGTCTACCTGGGCACCGGGAGGACCCCGGAGCGCCGCCGGGCTCACATCGTGTCGATCAGCCGCTGCACCCTGTCGTCGACGGCGCGGAAGGGGTCCTTCAGCAGCACCGTCCGCTGGGTCTGGTCGTTCAGCTTGAGGTGCACCCAGTCGACGGTGAAGTCCCGCCGCCGCTCCTTGGCGCGGCGGATGAACTCGCCACGAAGACGTGCCCGCGTCGTCGCCGGAGGGTGCTCGACCGCCCGGGCGATGTCGGCGTCGGTGACGATGCGCGCCGTCTCGCCGCGTGCCTGCAGCCGGTAGAAGATCCCACGCTCGCGGCTCACGGCGTGGTACTGCAGATCGAGAAGCGCCACCTTGGGGCTGCCGAGCGGGAGGCCGTGGCGCGCCCGGTAGGCCTCGACGAGGCGGTGCTTCATCACCCAGTCGCACTCGGTGTCAAGGGTGAGCGGGTCCTTCTCGATCCCGTCGATGCAGTGCTGCCACATCGCGAGCGCCCGCTCCTCCATCGGCGAGAAGCCCTGCTGGTCGGCGTAGCGAATGGCACGCGAGAGGTACTCCTGCTGGATCTGCAGCGCCGAGGCCTCGCGCCCGTTGGCGAGGCGTACCTTCCGCCGGCAGGTGATGTCGTGGCTGATCTCGCGGATCGCCCGGATCGGGTCCTCGAGGGTCATGTCCCTGAACACCACGCCCGGGTCCTCGAGCATGCGGAGCAGGATGCTCGTCACCCCGACCTTGACGAAGGTGGCGTACTCGCTCATGTTCGAGTCGCCGACGATGACGTGCAGGCGGCGGAAGCGCTCGGCGTCGGCGTGCGGCTCGTCGCGGGTGTTGATGATCGGGCGCGCGCGCGTCGTGGCCGAGGAGACGCCCTCCCAGATGTGCTCGGCACGCTGCGAGAGGCAGTAGCCGGCGCCGCGGGCGGTCTGCAGCACCTTGCCCGCCCCGGCATAGATCTGGCGGGTGACGAGGAACGGGATCAGCACCTGGGCGTAGTGGGCGAAGTCGTCGCGGCGGCTCGTCAGGTAGTTCTCGTGGCAGCCGTAGGAGTTGCCGGCCGAGTCGGTGTTGTTCTTGAACAGGTAGACGACCCCGCGGATGCCCTCGTCGCGAAGGCGCGCCTCGGCGGAGGCGACGAGGCCCTCGAGGATTCGCTCCCCCGCCTTGTCATGGGCGACGAGGTCCTCGATCGAGTCGCACTCCGGCGTGGCGTACTCGGGATGGCTGCCGACGTCGAGGTACAGCCGCGCCCCGTTCTCCAAGAAGACGTTCGAGGAGCGGCCCCAGCTGACGACGCGGCGGAACAGGTAGCGGGCGACCTCGTCGGGGCTGAGGCGTCGCTGCCCCCGCAGGGTGCAGGTCACCCCGTACTCGTTCTCCAGGCCGAAGATCCGCCGCTCCACGCGCCCAAGCTACCCTCAGGTGGTGATGGAGCCGGCGTCATCGATGGT
>DAHUZG010000284.1 GCA_027306715.1 Acidimicrobiaceae bacterium | reverse complement strand
GAGCCGCGTTCTCGTCGTCGATGACGAGCCGAACATCACGGACCTCATCTCGACGGCGCTGCGCTACGAGGGCTTCGACGTTTCCACGGCCGGGAGTGGGCGCGCCGCGCTCGACGAGGTGATGAGCAAGCGCCCGCACCTCATCGTGCTCGACGTGATGCTCCCTGACCTCGACGGCTTCGAGGTCGCGCGTCGGCTTCGTCAGGAGGGCCGGAAGGCCCCGATCCTGTTCCTCACCGCACGCGACGCCACCGAGGACAAGGTGCGTGGCCTCACCCTCGGCGGCGACGACTACGTCACCAAGCCCTTCAGCCTCGAGGAGCTGCTCGCCCGTGTACGGGCGGTGCTGCGGCGGGTGAACGAGCACGGCGAGCAGTCGGCTCGACTGAGCTTTGCCGACCTCGAGCTCGACGAGGACACCCGCGAGGTCTTCCGCGGGACCTCGCCGATCGAGCTCACTCCGACCGAGTTCAAGCTGCTCCGCTATTTGATGATGAACCCGCGCCGGGTGCTCTCCAAGGCGCAGATCCTCGACTACGTCTGGGAGTACGACTTCGACGGGGACGCGAACGTGGTCGAGACGTACATCAGCTACCTGCGCAAGAAGATCGACAAGTTGGGGCCGCCTCTCATCCACACCTTGCGCGGAGCAGGCTACAGCTTGCGGACGGTGAGCAACTAGAGCGATGCGGCGACCGACAGCGGGGCGGATGTCGCTGCGCTACCGCCTCCTTGTCGGGCTCGTCGTCGTCGTAGCTCTCGGCCTCGGCGTCGCCGCCACCGTGAGCTACGGCGAGATCCGCAGCTACCTCGTCAACCAGCTCAACCAGCAGACAGTGCAGGGCCTTGACGGGACACACTTCGACATCGCCGGCGGTGGCTGCGCGAGAGGGACGACGCCGTTGCCGGTGGGCAGCTACGTCTTCCTCTACAGCGTGGCGCCGATCCAGGCTCTCTGCAACGCCCCGGTGGTCGCCTACGGCGGTAGCCCACCCCCGGCGGCGGACCAGCCGCAGCTGCCGCAGTCTCGGGTGGCGCGGGTGGCGAGCTCGGGCAATGGCGCCATCGCCGAGGTCCGATCGCCGTCGGGTCTCGCCTACGACGTCTACGCGGCGCCGATCGGGCAGTTCGGGGGCCCCGGCGTCGGCGAAGTAGCCGCAGCGGCGGTGCCGTTCAGCAGCGTGGACGGCACCATGCACCGCCTCTTGCTCGTCGAGCTGGCGGTCTCGCTGGCGGTCCTCCTCGCCCTGGCCGGGCTCGGGTACGCCGTGGTGCGGGTCGGGCTGCGGCCGCTCGAGGATATCGAGGAGACAGCGGGCAAGATCGCCGCCGGCGACCTCTCCCGGAGAGTCCAGCGTGACGAGTCGGAGACCGAGATCGGCCGCCTCGGCGCCTCCCTCAACGCCATGCTCGCCCAGATCGAGCACGCTTTCGGGGAGCAGCAGGCGTCCGAGCGCCGGATGCGCCAGTTCGTCGCCGACGCCGCCCACGAGCTGCGTACCCCGCTCACCTCGATCCGCGGCTACGCCGAGCTGTTCCGCCGGGGAGCAGCGGCACGCCCCGAGGACCTAGCCCGGTCGATGCGCCGGATCGAAAACGAGGGGGCGCGGATGGGCGTCCTCGTCGACGACCTTCTGCTGCTCGCCCGCCTCGACCAAGGGCGGCCGATCGAGCGCGCCCGTGTCGATCTCGGCGCGCTCGCCGCCGACGCCGCGGCTGACGCCCAGGCGGTCGAGCCCGACCGCGACATCAGCTTCGAGGCGCCCGGCGGACTCGTCGTCGACGGTGACGAGACCCGGCTGCGTCAGGTGATCGGCAATCTCGTCCAGAACGCCCTCGTCCACACCCCGGCGGGGACACCGGTGTCGATATCGGTGCACGCCGAGGGTGACCTCGTGGTGCTCGACGTGACCGACTCGGGACCGGGGATCGCGCCCGAGCACGCGGCCCGGATCTTCGAGCGCTTCTATCGCGCCGACTCCTCTCGCGCCCGCAACAGCGGGGGCTCTGGCCTCGGTCTGGCAATCGTCGCCTCTCTCGCCGCTGCTCACGGCGGCCGGGCGAGCGTCCAGACAGCGCCGGGTGCCGGAGCACGCTTCCGGGTGGAGCTGCCGCGGGCTGCGGCTGGTCCACCCGGCGGCGCCGCTGCGCCCCGGGCCACCGGCGCCGATGACGACGACCCCGGCCGCGGCGCCGGGCTCACCGGGCCCGGTAGCTGAAGCTCGCCGAGTTCGAGACGCCGGCGTCGGTCCGCACCCGCACGTCGACCGTGCCCGACAGGCCGGCCGGGGCAGTGGCGACGCAGCGGTCGTAGCTCGGGCAGCGCGTGCTCGCCTTCGACAACCCGAAGTAGGCGACGATGATCCCGTTGGCACTGTGGAAGCCGCTGCCCGAGATCGTCACCTGCTGGCCGGCGGCTGCGTTGGCCGGCGAGATGGAGACGATCACCGGTCTCCCCGAGCCGCTGCCCTCCGCCGGCGCCGAGGTGCCCGGTGCCGGCGCCGAGGTGCTCGACGAGGTCGTGGCGGTGCGACCGGGACGCCGCCCTGCGCCACCGGGCAGCGCGCCACCGGCCTCGCCGGCCGAGGAGCTGCGCAGACCCGTGAACCACGAGGGGTCGGCGTGCAGCAGGATCAACCCGGCCGCGCAGAGCACGGCGAGCACGGCGAGCGCGGCGACGGCCGCCCGCAGCTGCAGCGGCGCCGAGCGCCCCCGGCCGCTGCTCAGCGCGCCGCTCCGGCCGGTGCTGTCGTCTCGTGCAGCCCGGCGAGATGCGAGGTGTCGTTGAAGCCCCGCAGCAGCCAGCGCTCGCCGTCGACGACGAGCGTCGAGACGGAGGCGTTGTCGCCGAGCACGAAGGCGAACGGGGCGGAGCGGGTCGCCTGGCTGAGCACGGTGCCGATCGAGGCGGCATGCGCCACCGCCACGACGCGCCCGCCGGGATGTGCTGCTGCGATCCGCCGGATGGCAGCGGCCGTGCGCTCGGCGAGGGCTTCGTCGGCCTCGGCTCCGGGTATGAGATCCCACCGCTGGCGGGCAAAGACCTCGACGGCGAGCGGATCGCGGGCGGCGATGCGCGCCCGGTAGTACCCGCCCTCCCACTCGCCGAGGCTCACCTCGACGAGCCCGGGCTCGACGATCGGCTCGAGCTGGAGACGGCGAGCGAGGGGGGCGGCTGTCTCTGCGGTCCGCCGCAAGGGCGTGACGTACACGGCATCGACGCGCCCGCTCCCGAGCCGCGCCGCGAGCGCCTCGGCCTGGCTCCGACCGAGCTCCGACAGCTCCGGGTCACCGCGGCCGTCGAGAAGCGGGAACGGTCGCTCGAGGTCGGCCAGCGCCGATTCACCGTGGCGCACGAGGAGGATCTCGGTGGCCCCGCTCGGTGGCACGTAACGCGCCTGGGGGTAGCGGCGGCCGGTCGCCGTGGGCTCGCCGGCCGGGCTGGGCTTGCCGCTCACCGTGCTCAGCCTAGTTCCAATCGCTCACGAGTCCTCGTCCACCGATCAGGCGATTGTCGAGAAGGTGCCCTTTCCGGCTTTGCCTGCGTGGAAGGCCACACCTACAATCGCCTCGTGCCTTTGGACCGAGCATATGAACCTTCGACGGCGTACCGACTGGAACGGCGTCGCGCACCTGATGACGCAGAGCGCGACGATCTCGCCCCCTATCTCCGCGACGGAAAGCTCTCGGCGGCTACCCCGGCCCGGGTCGTGCACCAGCTTCAGCGGATGGTGGGCAACCGGGCTTTGACGGCCGTGCTCGCTGACCGGCCGCCGACGGTGCAACGCCTCGGCGTCTCCGGCATCCTCGACAAGCTGTTCGGTGCCCAGCCGAAGCGGGAGTCGCTCGAACAGATTGCGCTGAACAAGGTTGCATGGCAGCACTTCCGCGCCTTCGCGAAGCGTGAGTACTCGACGGAGAACTGCGATTACTTCGAGGAGTACGTGCGGGCCAAGAGCAGCGGCGGCGGGGGGAACAACCAGCGCCTCTACGACATGGTGATGGACACCGGCGAGGGGGAGCTCAACATCACCGAAGCCCAACGGGCGGAGATCAAGAGGAAAGGCGAGAAGCTGTTCTGGTCGCGTCCGTTGAGCATCTTCGAGCCGGTGACGATGACGGTGAAGACGAATCTCGCGGACACCTTCTCGCGTTTCCAGAACCACCCCCACGGCAAGAAGGCCGCACAGGCGCTCACACGAGGCGAGACGACGAGAACCAAGGTAGGCCGTTTCCTCGGCGAGCAACAGAGCCGGAAAGAGAGCTGGATCAGCGACGCCGAGAGCATGGAGCTCAAGCAAGGCGAGGAAGACCGAGCCACCATCTAGTTCGACCGGCCTAGGGACCAGCTCAGGCGAGGCGGGTTAGCTGCACCTCGACGGTCAGCTGGACGTGCTCGCCACCGTGGTACACGCCCCGCAACGGCGTCACGTCGGCATAGTCACGCCCACGCGCCACGGTGACGTGGCGCACTCCCGCCGCTGAGCCGATCGTCGGGTCGAGAGCGACGAAGCGGCCGACCCATGCCTCGATCCAGGCGTGACTGGCGCCGGGCACGCGGTCGCCGATCGAGGCCTCGGCACTCGGGTGCAGGTATCCCGAGGTGTAGCGGGCGGGAATCCCGAGCTGTCGCAGCATCGACAGCGCCAGGTGGGCGAAGTCCTGGCACACTCCGGTGCCGAGCCGCCATGCCTCGAGCCCCGAGGTCGAGACCCCGGTCGTGCCCGCCTCGTAGCGGAGGTGGTCGTGGACGAAGGCGACCACACGCTCGGCCGCCTCGGCCGGGTCGGCGCCGGCAGCGAGATCGCCGGCGGCGCCGGCCAGCTCGGCGTCGAAGGGGGCGTAGCTCGTCGGTGCGAGCAGCTCGGAGAAGCGGTCGCGTAACGCCGTGCTACGAAGTTGCTGCCAGCTGCCCGGATCGTCGCTGCCAGCGACCGGCCCGGTGCCCGGCTTCGCTGCGGGATCGGCTGGAGCGCCGGGCTCCCCGGCCAGGCTCGGCGCTGTCGGCGTCGTCTCGACGACCGAGGTGCCGGTGACAACGAGCTCGTCGTGCGGCTCGTGGACGTCGAAGGCGTGCACGAGGGTCCCCCAGTAGTCCACGTAGCGGAAGAGGACGGCGCTCGGCTCGACCCTCAGCTCGGAGTCGAGCACGAGCTGCTCGGGACCTGGGCTCGGGGTCATCCGCGCCTCGTTGTACGAGGCGACGACCGGTGAGGCATAGCGGTAGCGCGAGACGTGGCTCGTGGCGATGCGCCAGCTCATGACGTCCCGCCTCCGCCGGCCCGCCCGGGCAGGTCGAAGCCGAGCCCCTCGGAGTGCCAGGGTTGGGTGCCCTCACGGTGGAAGAATCGGCTGGCAACCGCGGCGCTCGCCTGCGAGCAGACCGCTTGCAGAGTCTCGAGCAGCGGTGCGAGCTCGTCGAGCCGCTCGCCGATCTGTCGGTACTCGAGGTCTGCCCGGGCCCGCCCGAGGATGCGGAGCGCCTCGTCACCGGTCCCGAGGCGGCGCTGCTCGCCGTCGAGCTCGGCGCAACATCGCTCCGCCGTGGCGAGGGCGTGGTAGGCGCTGCGCGGGAAGAGCCGGTCGAGCAGGAGGAATTCGATCACCCGCGCCGGCTCGACGGCAGCGCGGTAGGTGCGAAGGTAAGCCTCGTGCGCCGAGCAGCAGCGCAAGGTCGTCACCCAGTCGCCCGTCCCGGGCGGGAGGCTGAGCCGAACGCTGAGCAGCCGTGCGGTCATGTCGGCCCGCTCGACGCTCTGGCCGAGGATGAGGAAGAGCCAGGTGTCGTCCCGTGGCATCGTCCCGTCGGCGATCCCGGCGGCGAGAGCGACGCGCTCTTTGACGAAACGGGCGAAGCGGAAGAAGGCGTGCGGGCCGATCGCCCGCGCCGTCGCCGCCCGCTGGTCGAGGGCGACGTAGGTGGCGTTGAGGCACTCCCACAGCTCGGACGAGATCGTCTCGCGGATCGTGCTCGCGTTCTCCCGGGCGGCGATCAGCGAGGAGACGATCGAGCTGGCTTGCGAGCGGTCGAAGGCCAGCGAGGCGGTGACGTTGGCGAGCTCGAGGCGCTCGCCGGTCTTCGCCTCGACCCCCATCACCGACAGCAGCGCGCCGGCGGCGAGGTGCTCCCCGCTCGAGGCGTCCTCGAGCATCTGGTGAACCTCGACGTCGAGTATGCGCGCCGTGTCGTCGGCGCGTTCGAGGTAGCGGCCGAGCCAGAAAAGGCCCTCGGCGATACGGCTCAGCACGGTGCCTGCTGCTGCTGCTGCTGCTGCTGCTGCTGCTGCTGGCCGTCGAGGTGGGGTCCAGGCTCGGGCCCGCCGACCGGCGCCAGCCGCAACGCGGCGCCGAGCCGGGACCGGTCGCACCCGTTCCCGGCGCCGGAGGGGGGCTTGTCCCCGGCGGCGTCACGGCGGGCGTCGGCGGCAAGGACCCAGGTGTCTTTGGATCCACCGCCCTGGCTTGAGTTGACGACGAGGCTTCCCCGCCGCAGCGCGACCCGGGTCAGGCCCCCGGGAAGTACCCAGATGGTGCGCCCGTCATTGATGGCGAAGGGTCGCAGGTCGATGTGGCGGGCCTCCAGCTTGCCGCCGACCCGTGTCGGAGCGGTCGACAGTGTCACCATCTCCTGGGCGATCCACCCGCGCGGGTCGTCTCGTACCGACCGCTCGGCTGTCGCCAGCTCGTCGTCGCTCGCCTGCGGGCCGATCACCAGGCCCGTGCCGCCCGAACCGGCGACGGGCTTCATCACGAGCTCGTCGATCCGCACCATGGCTGCTTCGAGCTGCTCGCGGTCCTCGAGCCGGTAAGTCGGGACGTTCGGCAGCACGGGGCGCTCGCCGAGGTAGTAGTCGATCAGCTCGGGAAGGTAGGTGTAGACGAGCTTGTCGTCGGCGACCCCGTTGCCGATCGCGTTGGCAAGCGTGACGTTGCCGCTGCGGGCGGCGTTGACGATGCCGGGGCAACCGAGCAGCGAGCTCGAATTGAATTGGACGGGATCGAGGAAGTCGTCGTCGACGCGGCGGTAGACGACGTCGACCCGCTCGCGCCCACCCGTGGTGCGCATGAACAGCTGGTTGTTCCGGCAGAACAGGTCGCGGCCCTCGACGAGCTCGACACCCATCTGACGGGCGAGGAAGGAATGCTCGAAATAGGCGGAGTTGTGCACGCCCGGGGTGAGCACCACGACGTTCGGCTCGCTGCCGGCGTTCAGCGGGCGCGCAGCGCGCAGCGCCGCGAGGAGCTTGGCCGGGTAGTCCGACACCGGCCGGATGTGATGGCTCGCCAGCAGCTCGGGGAAGATGCGGGTGATCGTCCGCCTGTTCTCGAGCACGTAGGAGACCCCGGAAGGGATGCGGACGTTGTCCTCGAGCACGCAGAAGCGGCCGTGGCGGTCGCGGACGAGGTCGATCCCAGCCACATGGATCCGGACGCCGTTGGGCGGCTCGAGGCCCCAAGCCGCCCGCCTGAAGTGCTCGGCGCTCGTCACGACCTGGCGGGGAAGGATGCCGTCGGCGAGCACCTGGCCGGCACCGTAGAGGTCGGCGAGGAGGGCTTCGAGGGCGCGCACCCGCTGGCGCACGCCGTCCTCGATCTGGGACCACTCTGCAGCGGAAAGGACACGTGGGATCGGGTCGAGCGGGAACGGCCGCTCCTCGCCCGACAGCGAGAAGGTGATCCCCCGGTCGCGGAACGAGCGATCGCGTTCCGCGCACCTCTCGTCGAGGTCCGCCGGGGTGAGCGTGCGAAGCGTGGCGTACAGGCCGCGGTTGGGCAGGCGGGGCTTGCCGGGCGCGCCGAACATCTCGTCCCACGCGGCTTCCCAGGCGTACCCTTCGAAGAGCTCGGTCACGGCCCCCCGTGTGTAGCAAGCCGATATTTCGCTCAGGTTTCGTACCGGGCGTCAGAGCCGGTGCGGGCGGCGGTCCTTTCCCGTGTCCCGTCCGGCGCCCCCCCCGGGTCGACGACCTGGAGGGCGGCAAGGTGGCGGTTGTATGCCGCGAGCAGCACCTCGTCGGCCGCTGCCCGGCGCTCGGCCTCGCTCGCGCGGCCGGCGGCACGCCGCTGCCACCACGCCGCGAGCGGCCCCCGGCGCTTCTCGGGAGCGCTCGAGGCGGGCGGGCCGGCGACCGCAGCGGGCATTGTGGCTCCGCCCGCTGCGTCGGGGAGCAACAGCTGCGCGGAGCTCCTTATGCCGGGCTGGTCGTGGACGATGCGCCACCACAGCACGACGGCGTAGACGCCGAAGAACGGCCACTCGAAGACGTACATCCAGCTCAGGTCGTTGCCGTCGAGCGCCCGGTGGAGCTGCCACCAGCAGAGCACAGCGAAGCCCGGCTCGCAGAGGGCGAGGGTGGCGTGGACCGACAGCGCCCGGCGCGTCCACCAGATACTGGGCACGCTGCCACGGTACCGCCCGCCGCCCTACGATCGGGGCCGGGACGTCCTGCTCGACCGCGCCGCAGCTGCGGCCAGGAGACGGTGCAATGGATCAGCACTTCACCCACCTCGACCACAAGGGCAGCGCCCGAATGGTCGACGTCACCGGCAAGCTGCCGACGACGCGTCAGGCGACCGCTCGTTGTCGGGTGGTTGCCGAGGGAGAAGGGCTCGCCGCGCTCGGGATCGAGGCGCGTGGAGTCCTCATGATCCAGGCCGAGACGGCGGGTGTCCAGGCCGCCAAGCAGACCTCACGGCTGATCCCGCTCTGCCACCCGATCCGTCTCGAGTCGATCGCCGTGCGCGTCGAAGCCGTCGAGGACGGCTTCGAGATCGAATCGGTCGCCGGTGTCCACGAGCGCACGGGCGTCGAGATGGAGGCCTTGACCGCCTGCGCCGCCGCCGCGCTGACTCTGCTCGCCGGCCTCTCGGGCCGTGCTGACGACGGCGACGGGGCGTCGGGATCGATCGAGGACCTCCTGCTTGCGGAGAAGTACGGAGGCCGCTCCGGGACCTGGACCCGCGAGCGCGCCCTCGGCGCCGTGCCGCCGACCCCGGACGAGCCGCTGCCGGATCACCTGACGACCACCTCGGAGGCGGCGACGCCTACGCTCTGAGCACGCGCCCAGCCGGCGCGCCGGCGCCGGAGCGAGGAAACGACATGGTGACTCTCGTGCGATGGATGGTGAGGCTGCTCGTCTGGCGGAAGCTGCGCCAGCGGATCAAGCGCCGGAAGGGACGCGCCCGCCGGCGCTGAGCGACCTCGTCGGGCTCATGAGCTGACGGTCATGGCCCCGCCTGCTACGGCGCCGCCGGCGAGAAAGGTGGCGCGCTCGCCCTCGGGCAGCTCGGCCTGCGCTGCCGGAGTCACGGCGGGCACCTGGCGCCTCGGCTTGGCGAACGCCGCGAGTGCCGCGGCGAGCAGGCAGGCAGCCGCTCCCGTGACGAGCCCGGCCCGCGCCCCGGCGGCGCCGCAGATCCAGCCGACGACCGGGCCGCCGATCGGCGTCGAGCCGATCATCGCCACCGCCCACAGGGCGAGCACGCGGCCGCGCATGTTCGGGCTCGAGGTGACCTGGATCGTCGAGTTGCCGAGCGAGAGGAAGGCGATCGCGCTCAGCCCGGTGAGGAACAGGCAGACGTACTCGATCCGGAGCGAGGGGGCGAGCGCGGCGAGCACGAGGGCGCCGCCCATGACGCTCGCCGCCAGCACGAGCGGCCGGCGACCGGTCCTGCCGAAGGTGGCGACGAGCAGCCCCCCGATCGCTGCGCCGATCCCGAAGCAGCTCATCATGAAGCCGTACGACTCCGAGCCGCCGTGGAACGTCCGGGAGGCGAGCACCGGCAAGGTCACCTGGAACTCGAACGCCAGCGTGCCGATCAGCACCATCATCGCCAGGGGGACGAGCAGGTCCGGGACGGATCGCACGTAGCGGACTCCCTCACGGAGCTGGCCACGCTCGCGCGTCGCCGGGGGCGCCGGGTGCAGCGCGGTGCGGTCGAGGGTGGCGAGCGAGACGACGACTGCCGCGAAGCTCGCCGCGTTGAACACGAAGCACCATCCGGCGCCGACGACGCTGATCAGCACTCCGCCGATGGCCGGTCCGATGGCGCGGGCGACGTTGACCATCGTCGAGCCGAGGCTGACGGCGTTGCGAACCTCGATACGCCCGACCATCTCGTTGATGAACGCCTGTCGAGACGGGTTCTCGAAGCTGTTGTTCAACCCGAGCACGACCGAGAGCAGGCAGATCGCGGTGAAGGAGATGTGGTGGCTGAGAGTGAGCACGCCGAGGGTGAGCGCCTGCAGTCCCATCAGGGACTGCAGCACGACCATCATCCTCCGCTTGTCGACGCGGTCGGCGACGACGCCGCCGTAGGGACCGAACAGCAGCACCGGCAGCGTCTGCATCGCCAGGTTGAGCCCGACGTCGGCCGCAGAGTGGGTGAGGGTGAGCACGACCCAGGCGATCGCCGCGGACTGCATCCAGGTGCCGACGAGAGAGACCGTCTGGCCGGCCATGTAGCGGCGGAAGTTGGGAACGCGAAGAGCGGAGAAGGTACGCCCCACGGTGCCGGCGAGGGTCACCCGCGCCTCACCTGAGTGCTCCGCAGGGCGACGGCCAGCGCCTCGAGGGACGGCAGCGCCGAGCGCAAGGCGTCGAGGTCCTCTGCTGACATCGTCTCGAGCACGGCGTCGAGGGCAGCTGCCCGCTCGGCGAGGATCGCGCCGAGCAACTCACATCCCGACGGCGTTGCCTCGAGCGAGACCGCCCGGCCGTCGGTCGGGTCCGGCACCCGCCGGACGAGCTGTGCCTCTTCGAGCCTGGCTGCGATGCGCGAGAGCATCGTCGGGTGGAGCGCCTCGAGCGAGGCCAGCTCGGAGAGTCCGACCGAGCCTCGCCGGACGACCGTGCCGAGGGTGTCCACGGCGCTCGGAGGAAGACCCGCGGCGGCAGCCGCCCGCGTCGCCCGCAACGACCTCGAGCTCGAGCCGAGGGCGGAGCGCAGCCGAACGGCGTCGGGGCCGGGATGTCCGGGGGCGCCAGGCCGCGGGGCCGGGGTCGTCGCCTGTGGGGTGCTCACCGCTGCCAGTCTAACGATAGTTGCTTGCCGGCAAGCAACTTCCGTCGCAGGTCTCGAGCTGCCCGTGCTCGCGGGCTGAAGCTCCGGGGTGCCGAAGCTCCGAGGTCTCAGCCCGGCGACGAGCTGTGACCGGGCCGGAGCGACGGCGGGAGCGTCGAGGACCGTGGTGATCCCGGCGACAGGAAGATCTGCAGCGGGCTGCCGTAGTTCGGCACCGCTGTCGAGACGGTGAGCCCATGGGGCCAGGTGAGGATGCGGTAGCTGCCGATCGACAGCACCTTGCTCGGCTCTCCCCAGGTCTTGACAGCGGTGAGGGCGTTGACGTCGCGCCAGGGATGGGCGGTGTCGTAGACGAAGAATTGGAAGCGCGTGCCGGCGTACCAGTCGGCGGCCGACTGGCGCTCGTACCGGCGAAGCGTCCGGTTCGGTGCCGGCGTGACCGGTCGCACCACCACGCGACCCGAGGACTCCACGGTGACGATGGACGAGCTCCAGTAGTCGCCGAGGCCACGGGTGAGGTGGTGGGAGGCGAGGAACGAGCTGAGCGCCAGCGCCGGTTGCGTCGCTGGTGGCCCGGACAGCTCGACGCCGACCTCCCCGGCGAGCCCGATCGCCAGCGCCGAGCCGGTGCCGATCAGCCAGAGTGGCCCTCGTCGCCCCGCCCGCGCCCGGTAGCGTTTCCTCGTCGCCCCGGCCGGCCGGCCCGGCCGGCCCGTCAGCCTTCCGGCGAGCCGGCCCGCGAGCACCGCGGCGAACACGACGCTCGGCGTCAGGTACTTGGCGTAGTCGGTGTTGTCGCTGCCGGCTGCCCAGACGAAGGTGACGAGGTCGGCGGTGGTGGCGAGGACGAGCAGGTCGTCGAGCCGCCACGCCGTACCGGCGAAGGCTGTGGCGCCGTAGCCGTGCAGCGCGCCACGTACGAGCTGGACGGCGCAGGCGAGCACCGCAGCGAGGACAGCGAGCACGCCGGCGGCGCGCAGCACCTGGAACACGGGCGAGCCGTTGGGAACGGTGCTGGCGATCGTTCCGACACCGAGAAGGCCCGGCAGCCGGTTGCCGAGGTGGGCGACGTTGGCGGCGATCTGGCCCCAGCGGATCGGGATGTTCCGGTTGACGAGGGTGAAGGTGCCGGCCGCCTGAGCGGCGGCGCGGCCGATGAGCGCCAGCAGTCCGGCGGCCGGTCCTGCGGCGACGAGCGCCGCCCCGTCGGCCAGTCGCCGCGAGCGGGCCATGGCGACGATGCCGGCAGCGACGACGGGCAGCACCGCGAAGGTGATCACCATCGCGTCGCCGAGGATGCCCGCAGCCAGGATCGCCACGCCGAGTGCCCAGCGCCGACCGAACCTGCCGTTGGCGAGGCAGGCGAAGGCGAGCAACGCGCACAACGTCGTCGCCACGTGCCAGGGTCCTTGCAGGACGAAGTAGGCAAGGTCCGGGCTCGGCAGGGCGAGCAACGCGGCAACGACGGCGATCGCCGCGGCTGATCCCGCGCCGTCTTGACCGCTGCGTGCGATCAAGACGGCTGCCACGACAACGGCGGCATAGATGACCGCCGGCACGAGGGTGAGAAGTGCCGGACGCAGGCCGTCGAGCCGGATGGCGACGGCGTAGAAGGGAGCGTCGAGGCTCCAGAAGCTGTCGAGCGATATCGCCCAGCCGCGCAAGGTGAGGTTGCCGGCATTCATCGCGTAGCCTTCGAGCGCGATCGTCGCCCCGTCGGAATTTCCTGGCACGAACCGTGTCGAGATGGCATCGAAGAGCACGGAGAGCGCGGCGACAGCCGCCAAGCTGCCGGCAACGGCGGCCGCCCACCAGCGGGCATCCCGCCGTCTCGCGCCTCGCGAGCCCGCTCGTCGGACGAGCGCGAGCTCCTCTGCCTCGCACTCGGGCTCCGTCGGCGCGTCGACCGGCTCGTCGATTGCAGTCATGCCGCGGGCGCCCCGCGGCAAGGCCTGGTCTTCCGGGGCACGGGCCGCCATCGTAGGCGAGGCCGCTGCGCTCGCTACAGCGTGGGCCCTTGCAGCCGATCCCCGCCCCGGCCGGGCCGGATAGCCTGCCGCCGTGCCGCCGGCCGAGGAGATCGAGCGCCGCGTGCTGGCGGTCGTCTCTTCTCTGGGTGTGCCCTACGAGGTGGTCCGCTGCGATCCGGCGGTGGCGGACACGGCAGCTTTCTGCGCCTCGTACGGCTATTCACCGCAGGACTCGGCGAACACGATCGTCGTCGTCGGCAAGTCGGACCCGCCCTCGTACGCGGCGTGCGTCCTGCTGGCGACGACGCGCCTCGACGTCAACCGCGTCGTGCGCCGCCGGTTGGGGACGAAGCGGGCGTCGTTCGCCGGTGCAGAGGAGACCGGAGAGGTGACGGGTATGGAGATCGGCGGCGTCACGCCGTTCGCGCTTCCCCCGATGCTGCCGGTGTGGGTCGACGCGGCGGTGCTCGGGCGTCCACGAGTCGTCCTCGGAGGCGGCAGTCGAGGGTGCAAGATCGTCGGTCCGCCGGCCTTGCTCGGCGCGTTGGCAGCCGCCGAGGTGGTCGACGGTCTGGCCGGCCCTCCGCTGACCGCCTGACCCGACCACCCCACGGCGCCCCGCGCCGCGCCTGCCCCGCCTGCCCCGCGCCGCGCCGCGCCTGCGATGGCGCTGCGGGCTGACGCGTAGGATCCCGTCGTGGCGCGCCTGCTCTCGGTCAACCTCGGTGTGGCGCGAGCCTCGGGCGCGGCCGGCACCGGGGTGACCGGGATCGACAAGAGCTCGGACGCCGGCTGACGTCCGGCTCTTTCGGGGAGAACCTGACGACGCCCGGGCTCGACGTGTCGCAGTGCCGGATCGGCGAGCGGTGGAGGGTGGGTGAGGATTGCGTGCTCCAGGTGACCGCGCCGCGGATCCCGTGCGGCACCTTCGCCTCAGGCGCCGGCCCTTTTCCGGTCGAGCTCCTCCG
>DAHUZG010000282.1 GCA_027306715.1 Acidimicrobiaceae bacterium | reverse complement strand
TTGGCTACCATGACCGCCGTGCCCGGCCCTGCGAACTCCGAGCCCGGGGGAGGTGCGCTCGCCAAGCGCCGCCCGGCGGTGCCCGAGCCGGGCCCTGCCGAGATCGTCGAGCGGGCGAGCGTCGACGAGCGGCGGATCTTTGCCCTCGAGGAGCGCCTCGAGGAGGTCGAGCTGCGGCTGCGGGAGCGGACCGAGATGCTCCATCAGCGCGAGCTCGAGCTTCGGGCCCTCGAGCGGGACGTCGCCGTCCGCGAGGGATACGCGCAACGGCTCGAGCTCGAGCTCACCTACACCCGCGAGGCCGGGGAGCGCCGGGCAGGCGAGCTGCAGCACCTTCTCGACCTGACCCACAACCACGCCCGCAACCTCGAGGCGATGATCGCCAACCACGAGGCGCAGGTGGCGGGGGTGAACGCCTCGGCCGCCGCCGCCGAGCAACGCGCCGCTGAGCTCGGTGCGCTCGTCGGAGCGATCCAGTCGCAGGTGAGCTACCGCGCCGCCACGGCGATGACGAGCCGGCTGCGGAGGGCCGGCCCCCTCTTCAAGGTCGCCCGGCGAGCCCTTCGCGCCCTGTCGCCCGGTTGAGCCTGCGGTTGATCCGCCCGGCAGGCTTCCCGTCGTGATCTCCTACGCCCAGAACGGCGAGGACGTCATCTTGGCCCGGGCGCTCGGCGAGCGCCGGAACGGCTTCTACGTCGACGTCGGCGCCGCCTCGCCGACGGAGGCGACGGTCACCCGCCACTTCTACGAGGCCGGGTGGAGCGGCATCAATTTCGAGCCCGTGGCGAAGTGGGCGGCGGCGCTTCGCGCCCTTCGGCCCCGCGACCGCAACCTCGAGGCCGCCGCCGGGGCAGCGCCGGGCGAGCTCGTCTTCTTCGAGGTGCTCGACGATCCGGCGCTGTCGACGAGCGACGCCGACGCGGCCTCCCGCCTTCGGGCGGAGGGGCACCAGCTGCACGAGGAGCGCGTTGCCGTCCTCACCCTCGACCAGGTGCTCGAGGAGGTCGACCCACCGGTGATCGACTTCTTGAAGGTCGACGTCGAGGGCGCCGAGGCCGCCGTGCTCGCCGGGATCGATCTCGCTCGCTGGCGGCCACGGGTGATCGTCGTCGAGGCGACGGAGCCCAACTCGCTGCGGCCCGCCTACGCCGGCTGGGAGGAGCTCGTCACCGGTCGCGGCTACCGGTACGCAGCGACCGACGGCATCAACCGCTACTACGTGCGCGACGAGGACGCGGCCCTCGCCGAGCTGCTGGTTCCGGTCAACTCGCTCGACGACTACGTCCCGATGCGCGAGCAGCTGCTCGCCGACGAGATCGAGCGGCTGCGCAGCTACGCCCACACGCTCGAGGTCGGCCGCGAGCGCCTCGCCGGCGAGCTGGCGAGCCTGCGAGACGAGCATGCAGCCCTGGTCGAAGGGCTGCGGAGCGGCCGGCGCCGGGGCCTTGCGGCACCGCCACGAGACCCGCCGGCCGCCGCGCCTGCGGCGCCGGCGGGTCGGCGGCCGGAGCGACTCGCCCTCGTGAGCACGCCTGGCAGCGGCGCCCTCGTGCTCGCCAGCGCGCTCGGCGAGGCCTTCGACTGCATCGAGGCATCGGCCGGGCACCCCGCCGATCTGCGCCTCGAGGCGCTGCCCGAGCGCGCCGTCATCGAGCTCGCGTGGCCGAAGAGCAGCCGCCTGGTCGAGCTGTTCCGGAGCCACGGCTTCCAGGTCATGACAATCGCCCGGCACCCCTTTGAGTCCCTGCTGGCGATGCTGCGCGTGGTCCAGGTGGAGCCCGGGGCCAGCCAGTGGCTCGACGGGAGCGACGAGCAGGACCTCTCCGGCGTGGCACCGACCGAACCGGCATTCCTCGCCTGGGCGAAGGGTGCCCGGGCCGCGGCGCTGCTCGAGGTCAGCGCCGGCTGGTGGCAGGAGCCGGGCGTCTGGCGGATCCGCCATCGGGACCTTGCG
>DAHUZG010000277.1 GCA_027306715.1 Acidimicrobiaceae bacterium | reverse complement strand
TCCCCTCGGGCTCTTCGCCTCGGCCACCTTCTCGGCCGCGACGGTGGTCGGCCTGCTGTGCAACCTGGGCTTCTTCGGCGAGCTGTTCGTGATGAGCCTCTACCTCCAGAAAGTCCGCGGTCTCTCGCCCCTCGTCACCGGACTTCTCCTGGTCCCCCAGATGGCCGCGACCATCGTCGGCTCGATGACCTCGGGTCGCGTCATGGCCCGACGCGGGCCTCGTCTCCCGATGCTCGTCGGCCTTTGCCTCGGTGCCGCGGGCCTCGGAGGTCTCGCCGTCTCCGACCAGCACACGCCGTACTTGCTGCTGCTCCCCTGCTTCGTCGCCGCAGGCTTCGGCATCTCCTTTGCCATGATGCCGGCGACCGCCGCCGTCATGGACGCAGCACCACCGGCACGGGGAGGGATCGCCTCGGGCGCCTTGAACGCCTCCCGGCAGCTCGGCGGGATGGTCGGCGTCGCACTCCTCGGCAGCTTCGTTACCCGACCGGTGGACTTCGCCACCGGACTCCGCCTCGCAATGGGCATCGCCGGAGGGGCGTTCCTCTGCGGTGCAGTCCTCAGCGCGTGCCTCATCGAACCTCGCCGCCCGCCGGCATCGCTCGGCCGAAACGTCCCTCGCGGAGGGGACGGCACGAACGCCCGGTGAGCGGGCAGATCGGTTCGCACCGGCGGGCCATGCCCCGTCGACCGGGCAACCGGTGCGCATGGCAGCCAGGTAGCCGCTTCGGCTCGCTGTCGCGGGCTCTTCCTCACAACTACGACTTGCATCCGCTCGCCAACAGAGGTCTCCTCGCCGTGACGGCCCACCCGAAGGAGGAGCCATGTGGCGCACTGCGATCTACGCCCGAGAGACAACCGGAGGCGGCCGGCACGCACTGGAGCGCCAGGTCGCCACTCTCGTAGCCCAGGTGGCCCGCCAGCCGGGCTGGCATCACGTCGCCACCTACGTCGACCAGGCCCCCGGCGGGACCGTTCCCGGCCTCGGCCGACTCCTCGCCGACGCGCCCGGTCGCCTGGACCTGGTGGTCGTCGACGGCTACGGCCGCCTCTCGGCGAACCACCATGAGCTGGCGGCGATCCTCGACCGGCTCCAATGGGCAGGCGTCGGTGTCGTGGTGCTGCGCCCCTCCCGAGGTCGCCGGCTGGCAAGCTGGTGGCGAACCTCGCCCTCGCCGATCTGGTCGGCGAAGCGGCCCGCTGACTGCCCGGCCGGGGCCGTCCGCCTACCGGACCACCAAGATGGCGGCGAGCGCGCCGGCCGCCATGAACGGCGCCATCGCCAGCACCGCCCGGCGGCACCCCGGTGCGGCGACGTGGCGGACGGTCACGAACAGCGCTGCTCCGGCGAAGGCGAGCAGCGTCCCGGCCGAAACCGCCGGCCAGCTGATCCACCCGAGGAACAGCCCCGTCACCGCCGCCCACTTCACGTCGCCCATGCCCATGCCCGAGGGGAACGCGAGGCCAAGAGCGAGGTAGAAGCCGGCGAGCACGACCATGGCAATCGCGGCCCGGGCGAGCGGCCACCACGTGGTGTCGAGGCCCGAGGCGACGACGAGAAGCGCCGCACCGGGGAGGAGGGCGGCGAGCACCGCCCGGTTGGGGACCCGCCGCTGCGCGAGGTCGGTCGCGCTCACGGCGGTGGCGGCCGCGCCGAAGACGAGGTAGGCGCCGAGCGGCGGGCTCCAGCCGAAGCGCCAGAGCATGGCGGCCTCGACGGCCGCTGCCGCCGCGCCGGTCGCGGCGATCCGACTGGGCGTAGCGAGCGCGGTCAGGCTCGGGGGTGCGGTCACGAAGGAAGACGGGCCGGGCGGGGCGCGTCTGTCTCCTCGCTGGCGGTCAGGGTGCGGTAGAGGCGGGCGGTCGCTGGCTCGACGTCGAGGTCGAGCTCGGCCAGGCGGCGGTTGAGCTGTCGCCACGTGGAGCCGACCGCGTCGAGGCGCCCCCGGGCGGCGTGGAGGGTCATGAGTCGGCGGTAGGGCTCCTCGGCGTAGCGATCCAGCTCGATCGCCTGCTCCAAGGTCGCGACCGCCGCATCGGGGCGGCCGGCTGCTTCTTCGAGCTCGGCGAGGCGGAGGTGTGCGTCGAG
>DAHUZG010000272.1 GCA_027306715.1 Acidimicrobiaceae bacterium | reverse complement strand
GGCAAGGAGTTCGACGACATCTTCGACCTGGTGGGCCTGCGGGTGGTCGTCGAGGAGGAGCGCGACTGCTGGGCGGTGCTCGGGGCGATCCACGCGCTATGGTCGCCCGTACAGGGGCGCTTCAAGGACTACATCAACTCGCCGAAGTTCAACCTCTATCAGTCCCTGCACACCACCGTGATCGGGCCGCGCGGCAAGTCGGTGGAGGTGCAGGTGCGCACGCAGGAAATGCACCGGCGCGCCGAGTTCGGCATCGCCGCCCACTGGGGCTACAAGGAGTCGGCCACCCAGGGAGGCGCCCAGTCCGCCGACGACATCGCCTGGCTGCAGCGGATCGTCGACTGGGAGCGCGAGACCCCCGACCCGATCGAGTTCCTCGAGAACCTCAAGCTCGACCTCGAGCAGGACGAGGTCTACGTCTTCACCCCGAAGGGGGCGATCGTCACCCTTCCGGCCCACGCCAGCCCGGTCGACTTCGCCTACGCTATCCACACCGAGGTCGGGCACCGCTGCGTCGGGGCGCGGGTGAACGGCCGGCTCGTGCCGCTCGACGCCAAGCTGCAGTCGGGCGACACCGTCGAGATCTTCACCTCGAAGCTGCCGAACGCCGGTCCCTCGCGCGACTGGCTGAAGGTCGTCGTGTCGCCGCGAGCACGGGCCAAGATCCGGCACTGGTTCTCGCGTGAGCGCCGCGAGGACGCCATCGAGACCGGGCGGGACGACCTCACCAAGGCGCTGCGGCGCGAGGGCCTGCCGGTGCAGAAGCTGATCACCTCGGCGTCGCTGTCGAGCCTCGCCGGGGCGATGGGCTTCACCGACCTCGACGCCTTGTACGCCTCGATCGGCGAGGGCCACAACTCCGCCCGCGGCGTCGTCCAGCGCCTGCAGCGCGAGCTGATCGGTGGCGAGCACGAGATCAAGCTGCCGACGACGGCGTTCCAGCCCCGTCGCCCGAGCGCCCGGCGCAGCGGGTCGGCGGGGGTCTACGTCGAGGGCCTCGACGACGTCATGGTGCGGCTGTCGCGTTGTTGCACGCCGGTCCCGGGCGACAAGATCATCGGCTTCGTCACCCGCGGGCGCGGCGTCTCGGTCCACCGTGAGGGCTGCGTCAACGCCCGCGCCGTCGCCGGCGAGTCCCAGGAGCGGGTGATCGACGTCGAGTGGGACGAGAGCACGAACGGTGTCTTCGCGGCGGCGATCGAGCTGAAGGCGATCGATCGCACCCAGCTCCTCGCCGACGTCGCCCGCGTGCTCGCCGAGCACCACGTGACCATCCTCGCTTCGTCGTCGCAGGCAGGAGCCGATAGGGTGGCCCGCATGCGCTTCGAGTGCGAGCTCGCCGACGCGCCGCACCTCGACTCGGTGCTCGCCGCGTTGCGCCAGCTCGAGGGTGTCTACGACGCCTACCGCCTGCTTCCCGGCAGGGGAGGACCCCGCCAGCTCGCCACCCGTTGAGGATGGCCGGCTATCAGGCACCGAAGGGGACCCACGACGTCCTTCCCCGCGAGAGCGCCCGCTGGTCGGAGCTGATCGCCCGCTTCGCCACGCTCGCCTCCCGGGCCGGCTACGGCCTCGTCGTCAGCCCGATGTTCGAGGACGCGGCGGTGTTCCGCCGTGGCGCCGGCGAGTCGAGCGACGTCGTCTCGAAGGAGATGTACGAGCTCGAGGACAAGGGCGGCCGGAAGCTCGCGCTTCGACCCGAGGGCACGGCCTCGATCGTGCGGGCATTCGTCGAGCACCGCCCGCCGGTGCCGTGGAAGGTCTGGTACGCCACGCCGGCGTTCCGCTACGAGCGCGCCCAGGCGGGCCGTTACCGCCAGCACCATCAGCTCGGTGTCGAGGCGATCGGCGTCGAGGACCCCGACGCCGACGTCGAGGTGATCGCCCTGCTCGTCGAGCACCTGCGCGGGCTCGGGCTCGGCCGCCTCGAGCTGCGCGTCAACTCGATGGGCGACGCCAACTGCCTCCCCGCCTACCGCGAGCGTCTCGCCGCCTTCCTCGCCGCCCACGAGCCGGCGCTCTGCGACGAGCACCGGCCCTTCGCCGGGCGGCCGGGCTGGCGGGCGAACCCGCTGCGCTTCCTCGACTGCAAGCGCCCGGAGTGCCGGGCGTTGAAGCCGCTGGCGCCGAGGATCTCCGAGTCGCTCTGCGAGCCGTGCGCCAAGCACCACGCCCGCGTCATCGAAGGCCTCGACGCCCTCGGGGTCGGCTGGGTCGCCGACGACACCCTCGTCCGCGGCTTCGACTACTACACCCGCACGACCTTTGAGGTGTCGGCGCTCTCGCTCGACGCCGCCCAGGACGTGGTCGGGGGTGGAGGCCGCTACAACGGCCTCTCCGAGACGCTCGGCGGCCCGCCGGCCCCGGGCGTCGGCTTCGGTAGCGGCATCGAGCGGGTGCTGCTCGCCTGCGACGCCGAGCAGCTGCTGCCGGCCCCCGACCGCCTCGTCGACGTCTTCGTCGTCGACCTCGTCGGAGGTGACGCCGCCCGTGACCTCGCCCACCAGCTGCGGCAGGCCGGGATCTCCTGCGACCGCTCCTTCGACGACCGCTCGATGAAGGCACAGCTGCGCCAAGCCGACCGCTCCGGGGCGCTCGTGGCGCTGATCGTGGGTGGCGAGGAGCGCTCCAGCGGAACGGTGGCGTTGCGCCCGCTGCGTCGAGCCGGCGGGCCTCGCCAGTCGGCGGTCCCCCGTGACGGGGTGCTCGCCCGCACCGCCGAGCTGCTCGTCGAGCTGTCCGGCGGCCTCGCCGGAGAGCAGACGGGCGAGCCGGCCGGGGATCTGCCCGACACGCTCGGGACCGGGTCGTGAGCGCCGGCGCGCCCGAGGCCGGCGCGCCGGTAGCGGTCGGCCTGCGCACCCGCTACTGCGGGACCCCGCGGGCCGGGGACGCCGGAGCGGTCGTCAGCATCTGCGGGTGGGTGGCGCACCGCCGCGAGCACGGCGAGCACCTCGCCTTTGTCGACGTGCGAGACCACACCGGGCTGATCCAGTGCGTCATCGACGGGTCGCAGCGGCTGCGCGCCGAGTGGGTCGTGCGCGTCACCGGCACGGTGCGGCTCCGCCCGGAGGGCACGGTGAACGCCGATCTGGCGACAGGCGATGTCGAGCTCGGCGAGTGCACCGTCGAGGTCCTCAACGAGGCCGAGCCGCCACCGCTCGATCTCGACGGGCACCAGGACACCGACGAGGCGGTGCGGCTGCGCTACCGCTACATCGACCTCCGCAGCACCCGGATGCAGCGCAATCTGCGCCTTCGCGCCGCAGTCAACGCCGCCATCCGCCATGTCATGGAGCGCCAGGGCTTCACCGAGGTCGAGACGCCGCTGCTCTGGACGCCCACCCCGGAGGGGGCGCGTGAGTTCGCCATCCCCTCACGGCTCCAGCACGGGGCCTTCTACGTCCTGCCCCAGAGCCCCCAGATCGCCAAGCAGCTGACGATGGTCGGCGGCCTCGACCGCTACTACCAGATCGCCCGCTGCATGCGTGACGAGGACCTGCGAGCCGACCGCCAATTCGAGTTCACCCAGCTCGACGTCGAAGCGTCCTTTGTGACCGAGGGCGACGTCCGCAGCTTCATCACCGAGGCGATCCTCGAGGCGACGGCGGCGGCGACCGGCGCCCGGCCCGAGCCGCCGGCGACCCTCACCTGGGCGGAGGCGATCGAGCGGTACGGCAGCGACAAGCCGGATCTCCGCTTCGGGATGGAGCTCGTCGACTGCACGGCGGTCTTTTCCCGTACCGCCTTCAACGCCTTCAGACAGCCCGCCGTCGTGGCGATCCGGGTGCCTCTCGCCGGCGAATTCGGCCGCTCCCGCCTCGATGCGCTCACCGAGCGTGCTCGCGGTCTCGGGGCCAAGGGCCTTGTCTGGATGCGGGTGCGACAGGCGGGGGAGTCGCTCGAGCTCGACTCGCCGGTCGCCCGCTTCCTCTCCGGGGACGAGCGAGCCGAGCTGGCGTCGACGACGGCGGCAGCGCCCGGCGACCTGCTGCTGCTCGTCGCCGGCGAGAAGCGTGCCTCGTGCGCGGTGCTCGGCCAGCTGCGCGCCGACCTCGGGCGTCCCCCGGTCGCCGCCGGCCCCTACCGCTTCTGCTGGGTCGTCGACTTCCCGCTGTTCGAGGGGCGCGACGAGGACGGCGACCTCGTGGCGGCTCACCACCCTTTCACCATGCCGCACCCCGAGGACCTCCACCTCCTACGGAGCGACCCGCTGGCGGTTCGCGCCCTCTCCTACGACCTCGTGCTGAACGGCTGGGAGCTCGGCTCGGGGAGCATCAGGATCCACCGCGCCGACATCCAGAGCGAGGTCTTCGACGCCCTCGGGATCAGCCGCGAGGAGGCCGACGCGCGCTTCGGCTTCCTGCTCGGGGCCTTCGGCTACGGGGCCCCTCCGCACGGCGGCTTCGCCGTCGGCCTCGACCGCCTGGTGGCGATCCTGGCGGGTGAGGAGAACATCCGTGAGGTGATCGCCTTTCCGAAGACCCAGTCCGGGACCGACCTGATGACCGGCGCGCCGCGCCCGCTCGGCCAGCGCCAGCTCGCCGAGCTCGGGATCCGCGTCGTCGAGCCGCCACGCCGCGGCTGAGCACCGGGTACGGCGGCAGGGCGAGCATGGCCGGCAGCCGGCCCGTCGGCCCGAGCCTGTTCGACGCCGCTGTCGAGGCCGCGCTCGCCCGCCGCGGCCCGCTGGCGGCGCGGCTTCGCCCGGCGAGCCTCGACGACGTCGTCGGCCAGCGCCACCTGCTCGCCCCCGGAGCCCCGCTGCGGGCGCTGATCGAGCAGGATCGGCTCTCTTCGGCTGTCTTCTTCGGGCCTCCCGGCACCGGTAAGACGACGGTCGCCCGCCTCGTCGCCGGCGCCACGGCCAAGGAGCTCGTCCCGCTCTCGGCCGTGAGCGCGGGGGTGAAAGACGTCCGCGAGGTGCTCGAGGCGGCACGGCGGCGGCTGGGGGACGAGGGCCGCGGCACGATCCTGTTCCTCGACGAGATCCACCGCTTCAGCCGCTCGCAGCAAGACGCCCTGTTGCCCGGGGTCGAGGACGGGACGGTCGTGCTGATCGGGGCGACGACGGAGAACCCGTTCTTCGCGCTGAACGGGCCGCTGCTCAGCCGCTCGACGCTGTGGCGCTTCCAGGCGCTCGAGCGCGCCGAGCTCGAGCAGCTCGCCGGGCGTGCCGCCGCCGCCGAGGGTGTCGTCCTCGAGCAGTCCGCTGCCACCACCGCCGCCGAGCTCGCCGAGGGCGACGGGCGGGCACTGCTCGTGACCGTCGAGGTGGCGGCGTCGATCGCCGTTGTGCGCGCGGGGCACTCCGGCGTGACGACAGCGCCGAACGGCCCGGAGACGGCCGCCGGGGAAGCGGCCCGGCCCGAGGTCACCGTCACCCTCGAGGACATCGAGGCGGCGCGCACCGCCCGCTCGTTGCGCCACGGCCGCGACGAGCACTACGACCTCATCTCGGCGCTCATCAAGTCGCTTCGCGGCTCGGACCCCGACGCCGGCGTCTACTGGCTGGCACGCCTGCTCGAAGCGGGTGAGGACCCGCGCTTTGTGGCCCGCCGGCTCGTCATCCTCGCCAGCGAGGACGTCGCCATGGCGGACCCGCTGGCGCTGCTCGTGGCCGAGGCGGCGGCCCGCGCCGTCGACCGGATCGGCCTCCCCGAGGCGGAGCTCGCCCTCGCCCAGGCGGTGGTCCACCTCGCCACGGCGCCGAAGTCCAACAGCGCCGCCCAGGCGCTGTGGCGCGCCCAGGCCGACGTGCGCGAGCTGCCGGCGGGCGCCGTGCCGGTGGAGCTGCGCGACGCCCACTACCCCGGGGCGGCGCGGATCGGGCACGGCATCGGCTACCGGTATCCTCACGACGACCCGCGGGGGTGGGTGCCCGCTCACTACCTGCCTGCAGAGCTTGCCGGCCGTGTCTATTACGAGCCCTCGCCCCACGGCGGCGAGGGCGCTGTCGGCGAGCGCCTGGCCGAGCTGCGCCGGCTC
>DAHUZG010000271.1 GCA_027306715.1 Acidimicrobiaceae bacterium | reverse complement strand
CGGGGCGGCGAGCGGGCGCGAGGCCGAGGAGGGACACAGCGCCTTCTCCGCCGCCGGCGGGGGGACGCGGCGCGGCGAGCGGCTGACGACGCTGCCGTTCCGGCTCTCGAGCGACCCCGACGCCGGACGGCTCTCCTGCCTGCCGTTCCTCGCCGCGCCGGCCTCGAGCGCCGACGTCTCGGCCTTCGACAACGGCCTCGCGCTCGACACGACGAGCTGGATCGATGACGGGCGCCTTGCCCGGCTGCGCTACCACCGCGCCGGGGCGGCGGCCTCCGGCGTCGACCCCGCGCCCCCGATCGACAACCTCCGCCTCGAGCTGCCGGGTGCCGCCGCCAACCTCGGCGACCTCGTCGCCGGCTGCGAGCGGGGGCTTCTTTTGACCTGCTTCTGGTACGTGCGGGTCGTCGATCCGGCGACCTTGCTGCTGACCGGGCTCACCCGTGACGGCGTCTACCTCGTCGAGCACGGCGAGGTGGTCGGGGCGGTCAACAACTTCCGCTTCAACGAGAGCCCGATCGACGTCCTTGGACGCGTCGCCGAGGCCGGCGCCACCGTGCCGGCGTTCTCGAGGGAGTCCAACGAGTGGCTGGCTCGCACGGCGATGCCGCCGCTTCGTGTCGCCGAGTTCAACATGTCGAGCGTGAGCCCGGCGACCTGAGGCCCCCGACCGGTGCGTCATGTCGGGGGACCGGTGCGGCATGCTGGAGCAATGGATTCCGCCGCCTTCAGCGAGCCGCCGACGTCTGCCTTCGAGGCCCTGAGCGGCCAGCTCGGCCGTGACCTCGCCGATCGCCCGCGCCAGAAGCGACCGAGCCGCGAGCCGCGCCGGCGGACCAAGATCGTCGCCACGCTCGGGCCCGCGTGCGAGGTTCCGGCGACCGTCGCCGCGATGGCGGCCGCCGGCATGGACGTCGCACGCGTCCCGCTCGCCCACGGCAGCATCGAGGATGCGATCGCCCGGGTCCGGCAGGTGCGGGAGGTGGCCCCGGGCGTCGGGGTGATGGCCGATTTGCCCGGTCCGAAGGTGCGCGCCGCCCCCTTCCCCGACGGCGGCGTCGTCCTTGCCACCGGGGCCGAGGTGCTGCTCGTCCCGGCCGGTCCGGGCAGCGTCAGCTCGGCCACCACGATCGCCGTCGCCAGCGACGAGGTGATGGACGCGATCGAGGTCGACGACCCGGTGGCGATCGGCGACGGCGGCGTCTCGCTCGTCGTCACCGCCCGCAAGCCCGAAGGCTTCCTCGCCCGCGTCCGCTCCGGCGGCAAGGTGCAGGGGCGCCCGGGGGTGACGGCGGCGACGGGCCGGACCCACCTCGTCACGCCCACGCCGGAGGACCTCGAGCGGATCCACGCCCTTGTCGCCGAGGGGATCGACATGATCGCCGTCTCGTTCGTGCGCTCGGCCGAGGACATGGAGGCCGTGCGCGTCGCCTCCGGCGATCTCGGCGTGATGCTGATCGCCAAGATCGAGACGGCGCAGGGCATCGCCGACCTCGACCGCATCCTCGCCGCCTCGGGCGCGGTGATGGTCGCCCGTGGCGACCTCGGCGTGCGCGTCCCGCTCGAGGACGTCCCCCACCACCAGAAGACCATCATCCGCTCCGGTGTCCGCTACGGGCTGCCGGTGATCACGGCCACCCAGATGCTCGAGTCGATGATCAGCTCGCCGGTCCCGACACGGGCCGAGGTGACCGACGTCGCCAACGCCGTGCTCGACGGGACGAGCGCCGTGATGACCTCGGGCGAGACCGCGATCGGCGTCGACCCGGTCAACGTCGTCGAGACGCTGGCCCGGATCGTGCTGCGCACCGAGCGCAACTTCGACTACATGAGCTGGGGCGCCGGGCTCGGGGTCCAGCAGGTCTCCGGCGATCCCTCCTCGCCGGCGAGGATCACCGCCGCCATCACCGCCGCCGCCTGGCGGGCGGCGATCGAGGAGGACGCGTCGGCGATCGTCGCCTGCACCCGCACGGGGACGACGGCACGGGTGATCTCGCGCTTCAGGCCGTCGATGCCGATCGTGGCGACGACGCCGTCGTTGCGCACCGCCCGCCAGCTGGCGCTCAGCTGGGGTGTCGAGACGCTCACGGTGCGGGAGTCGACGAGCACCGACGAGGTCGTCTGGTTCTCGGTGAAGGCGGCCGTCGAGGCCGGCTTCGCCGCGCCCGGCGACGTCGTCGTCGTGCTCGCCGGCTCGCCCGACGAGCCGGAGCCGGTCGCCGACACCCTGCGCGTCGTGCGCGTGCACTGACTCCGCCGTCTCAGGAGTCGGAGGTCGAGAGTCGCTCCGCCGTGCGGGAGGCGCCCGGCGCCGGCGCCGGGGCGCCGTGCCGTCCGAGGAGGAGGAAAGCAGTGAGTGCCGCGGCGAGGTAGGCGAGGTACGCCACGAGCTGCAGCGGCGTCGGGCGGTCGGCGTAACCGAAGAGGGAGTGGAAGATGTCGCCGAGGGCGGACGACTCCGGCAGCGCTCCGGAGGTGTTCCACAGCTGGTTGCTCCACAGCCTCACCCAGCCGAGCTGCTGCAGGTTCTCGACGGTGTCGGCGACGAGCCCCGCGGCGAAGACCATGAGCAGGGCGCCGATCGTGGTGAAGAACGCTCCGAGGCGGACACGGCGGCCGAGCTTGTAGACGGCGACGGCGACAAAGCCGGCGAGCGCCAGCCCGAGAAGCGCCCCCCACAGCGTGCCGCGTGTGCCGGTGGCGAAGATGATGGCGAGGGTGAACACCGCCGTCTCGAGACCTTCACGCCCGACGGCCTGGAAGGCGAGCAGGCAGATGCCGAGGCGCCGCCGCCTGCCGAGCGCCGCCTCGGCCCGCCGGCGGAGCTCACCGCTGATCGAGCGGGCATGGCTGCGCATCCAGAAGGTCATGTAGGTGAGCAGGACGGCGGCGACGGCGAAGGTGACCGTCTCGAAGATGGTCTGCACCCGTGAGCCGTCGTAGGAGCGGATCGTGTAGTAGGCGGCGATCCCCCCACCACAGGCGAGCAGCATCGCCGCCGCCACCCCGGCGAGCACGTCGCGGAAGTGGCGGCGCTGCCCGATCCGGTCGAGGTAGGCGAGCAGGATCGACACGATCATGCTGGCCTCGACGCCCTCCCGGAGGAAGATCACCAGTGTCGCAGCCACGCTCCTCCCGCACCGCCTTCCGGGATATCAGGTGTGCCTGAAATTGTAGCCGCTCAAACCTGCTCCTGTAGCGCTGGGCCGCCCCCCAGCCACCCGGTGACGACCTCGGCGAGGAGCCGGGCCGGCGCGGCGAGGGCGGACTCGCGCCCGAACTGCTCCGACAGCGACACGACGACGAGGCCGGGGTGCTCGGAGGCCGCCGGCTCCGGCGCCAGGACGGCTCCGACCGCGCCCAGCAGCGGCGCAGGGTCGGGCTCGCCGCGGCGCCCGGGATGGCGGCGCCAGTGCTCGTAGACGCCGCCGACCACCTTGCCGGCGAACGAGGTGACGTCGAGACAGCCCTCCCCGGTGACGACGGCGTCGGCACGGTCGAGAGCGGCATCGAGGCCCACGAGCTGTGCGACGAGCTCGAGACCGGAGACGATCCGCCCGCCGACCGCGGCGAGCCCGCCGGCGAGCCCCCCGGCGGCGCCCGATCCCGGGAGCGAGCCCACGTCGATCCCGTGCTCGTGGCGGTAGCGGCGGGCGAGCCCGGCGAGGCGCTGGGCGAGGAGCTCGACCTGCGCCGGCGTGGCGCCCTTTTGCGGGGCGAAGACCGCCGCGGCCTCGCCGAAGGTCGTCGTCACGTCGGTTGCCGCCAGCAGCTCGACGCTGTCGAGGCCGCCGGCGCCGAGCAGGCGGCTGATCGCCTCGAGGGCGCCGGCGCCGCCGTCGGTGGTCGCCGAGCCGCCACAGCCGACCACGACCCGCTCGGCGCCGGCGCGCACGGCGGCGGCGACGAGCTCGCCGGTGCCGGCGGTGGTGGCACCGAGCGGGTCGTTGCGTGCAAAGCCGCCGGCGACCTCGAGCCCCGATGCCCGCGCCATCTCGATGACGGCGGTCGGGCCACCGCCGTCGCCACCGGCGCCGGAGCGCAGCAGCCGCCACTCGGCCTGCAGCGGCCGTCCGTCGGGACCGGTCACGGTCTGGCGCCGGCGCTCGCCGCCGACGACCTCGAGGAGGCCATCGCCGCCGTCGGAGAGCGGGAGCTCGATCGCCGCCCAGCCGGCGCGGCGGGCCCCGGCGGCGATCGCCGCCGCCGCCTCGCCGGCCGAGAGGGTGCCGCGGAACTTGTCCGGCGCGCAGAGCACGACGCGCTCGCCGCCGCCTGGTCCTGCCACGCCGGCGGAGCGTAGGGCGCACGAGCGGACGACGCCGCAGCCCTATCGTGGTACGGCGCGCAGGGCGAGCCGCCCGGTCGCGCCGCCAGTCGAGCCCAGGAGGGGACACGTGACGATCGCAGTCGGCGAGCAGCTGCCCGATGCCGAGCTGAGGACGATGACCGCCGAGGGGCCGAAGCCGCTCCGCTCGCGCGAGGTGCTCGGGAGGGGCAAGGTCGTCCTCTTCGGCGTCCCCGGCGCCTTCACGCCGACCTGCTCGGACTACCACCTCCCCGGCTTCGTGCTGCGAGCTGAGGAGCTGCGCGCCCAGGGTGTCGACACGATCGCCTGCGTGGCGGTGAACGACGCCTTCGTGATGGGCGCCTGGGGCGAGTCGCGCGGCGTCGGCGACGAGGTGCTGATGCTTGCCGACGGCAACGCCGAGCTGACCAAGGCGATGGGCCTCGAGCGCGACGCCTCGGGCGCGGGCCTCGGGCTCCGGTCGAAGCGCTTTGCCGCCGTGATCGAGGACGGCGTCGTCACCCACCTCGCCGTCGAGACGGGGACGGGCCTCGAGGTCAGCTCGGCCGAGGCGGTTCTCGCTGCACTCTGAGACAGGTGCCGGCGCCGGTGCCGGCGCCGGCCGGCGCGTCGCTGTCACCCGCAGGCTCCCCGGCGCGGCGCTGGCGCGCCTGGCGGCGACCAAGGGGATCGAGGTCGCCCTCTGGCCCGCGGAGCGCGCCCCCTCGGCCGGCGAGCTGGCGGAGCTGGCGACCGGGGCCGAGGCGCTGATCTGCCTTGTCACCGACCGGATCGACGCAGCGCTGCTCGACGCCTGCCCGTCGATCGGTGTCGTCGCCAACGTCGCCGTCGGCTACGACAACGTCGACGTCGACGAGCTGACCCGGCGCGCCATCCCGCGCGGCAACACCCCCGGGGTGCTCACCGACGCCACGGCCGACCTCACCCTGGCTCTCGTCCTCGCCGCCGCCCGCCGGATGCGCGAGGGTCTCGACGCCGCCCGCAGCGGCGGCTGGGTGCCGTGGGACCCGTCGTTCCTCCTCGGCCTCGAGCTCGCCGGGGCCCGCCTCGGGGTGGTCGGGCCCGGCCGGATCGGCCGGGCGGTGATCCGCCGGGCGCTCGCCTTCGGGATGGAGGTGGTCGCCTGGTCCCGCGGCCCGGTGGAGCTGCCCGCCGGCGCGGTCTCGGTCGCCCTCGGCGAGCTGCTCGCCACCTCCGACGTCGTCAGCCTGCACGTGGCGCTGAGCGACGAGACCCGGGAGCTGATCGGGCGGCGTGAGCTCGCTTCGATGAAGCCGACGGCGATCCTCGTCAACACCGCACGCGGCGGTGTCGTCGACCAGCGGGCGCTCTACGAGGCGCTGGCGGGCGGCGTCATCGCCGCAGCCGGCCTCGACGTGCTCGAGGTCGAGCCGCCGCCGGAGGGGGAGCCCCTGCTCGGTCTTGCCAATTGTTTCGTGCTCCCGCATCTCGGCTCGGCGACCGGGCGGGCGCGCTCGGCGATGGCGGAGCTCGCCGTCGACAACGCGCTCGCCGGGCTCGAGGGCGAGCGGCTGCCGAATTGCGTCAACCCTCAGGTGTACGAGCGCTGACCTGAGCGGCGGCGATTCTGGCGAGCTCGGCAAGTACCCGCTCCGGCGCCACCGTGCCGACGTAGCGGCCGACGTCGTCGTGGCACAGCACGTGACGGAAGCACTCTCCCGGCGGGCGGGTCAGCATCTTCTGGGCGAGCTCGACCGGGCTCGTCGCCAGGTTGACGTGGAGGGCCGTCTGGACGACGCCGACGAGCGCGCCCTCGCGGTCGATGAAGCCGCGCGCCCGCCGGTCGGGGTCGAGCACGACGAGCACGTCGAGGTTGTCGTCGGCGCCGAGCAGGCGTGCCGCCTGGGCCAGGCACGTGTCGCCGATCGCCGGTGTCGGGCTGATCAGGTCGCGAAGGGTCCGCACCGGGCCGGTCTCGGGGCGGGCCGAATCGAGCACCCGCCGCCCGCCCGCGGGCACGTTCGGCCACGGCTGGCCCGGCCGCCCGAAGAGCCAACCCTGGGCGAGCGGCACGCCGAGACGACGGAGTGCGATGGCCTCGGCGGCGCGCTCGACCCCCTCGGCGAGCAGCCAGGCGTCGATCCGGCCGGCGAGGACGCTGAGCAGCTCGACGAGAGCGACCTTTGCCTCGTCGCGGTCGATGTTCTCGATGAGCGAGCGGTCGAGCTTGAGGATCGAGGGGCGGATGGCGAGCAGGTGATGCAGCCCGGCGTAGCCGGCGCCGGTGTCGTCGAGGGCGACGACCGCGCCGGCGCCGCGCAGCGGCGACAGATGGCTGTAGAGATCGGCGTACGACTCCACCGGCACGTGCTCGGTGAGCTCGATGACGACTCCGTCGAGCCGTCCAAAGCTGAGAAGCGCCTGGCGCAGCCCGCGGTCCCCGAGGGAGTCGGGCTCGACGTTGAGCGAGAGGAAGCAGCCCGGCGGCAGCTGCGAGCGCAGCGCCATCACCTCGCGGACGACCTCGGTGTCGAGCGCCGCCGATCGCCCCTCGGCCCGGGCGACGGCGAAGGCCCGGTCGGGCCTGATCGGGCAGCCCGAGCGGCCGCCGAAGCGCGCCAGTGCCTCGTAGCCGCTGATGTGCCCGGCCTGGAGGTCGACGATCGGCTGGAAGACGACCCGCAGGTCGCCGCGGCGAATCGGAGGCGGCTCTGTCTCGGCGATGCTCATCTCAGGCGGGCTCGCCCAGGAACCCGGGCAGCTCAGGCTCGATCTGGCCCGGCGCCCCGGCCGTGCAGGGCGCGACGTCGCCGCAGGCGGACCGCTTCATCTCCGCTCCTTCCCGAGCTTTCCAAAGTCTCCTTCCCGGGTCTTTAGAGCCAACGGCACGTGCCCGGAGCTGGCCTAGATTGTGAGTGATCACTATTCTTGCTCGCGTGGAAGCCGGCAGAGAACAACCCGGGAGCCCCGGGAGCCCCGGGCGCCCCGGGAGCGTCGGGCGCCTCGGCGGGCGGATGTCGGCGGACGAGCGCCGGAAGGCAGTCGTCGCCGCCGCCATGCACGAGTTCGCCCGCGGCGGCCTCGCCGGAACCTCGACCGAGGCGATCGCCGCACGCGCCGGGATCTCCCAGCCCTACCTGTTCCGCCTGTTCTCGACCAAGCGCGAGCTCTTCGTCGCCGCCGTGGGGCGTGGCTTCGACCTCGCGGAGCAGGAGCTCGTCAGCGCTGCCGAGGGTCTTGCGGGCGAGGCGGCGCTCGAGTCGATAAGCCGTGGGTACGCCCGGATGCTCGAGGACCGCGAGGCGCTGCTCCTCCAGCTCCAGTCCTACGCCGCAGCAGCCGCTGGCTTTGACACCGAGGTCGCCGAGCACGTGCGGGAGCGCTTCGGCCGTCTTGTCGGTGTCGTCGCCGACATTGCCGGGCTCGACAGCGAGCAGCTGCGCCGTGTCCTCGCCCTGGGGACGCTCTGCAGCGTCGTGGCGGCGCTCGACCTGCAGGGCTTGGGCCCCGGCCTCACCCTCGACGCGCTGCTCGGGCTGGTGAGGGGTAGAATTGGAGGATGACCAGCCCTCTGACAGGCACAGCACAGAATCCCGGGTCCGGCACCTTCGGTGTCAAGAGGGGACTGGCCGAGATGCTGCGCGGCGGGGTGATCATGGACGTCGTCACCGCCGAGCAGGCCAAGGTGGCCGAGGACGCGGGTGCCGTGGCGGTGATGGCCCTCGAGCGCGTGCCGGCTGACATCCGCCGCGACGGCGGGGTGGCGAGGATGAGCGATCCCGCGCTGATCGACGCCATCGAGCAGGCGGTGACGATCCCGGTGATGGCCAAGGCCCGCATCGGGCACTTCGCCGAGGCTCAGGTGCTGCAGGCGCTCGGGGTCGACTTCGTCGACGAGAGCGAGGTGCTCACGCCGGCCGACGAGGAGCACCACATCGACAAGTGGGCCTTCGCCGTCCCGTTCGTCTGCGGGGCGACGAACCTCGGCGAGGCGTTGCGTCGCATCTCCGAGGGAGCGGCGATGATCCGCTCCAAGGGCGAGGCTGGCACCGGCAACGTCGTCGAGGCGGTCCGCCACCTGCGCGCCATCCTCGGCGACCTGCGCGCCGTCACCCAGGCCGACTCCGCCGAGCGCTACGGCTGGGCGAAGCGCCTGCAGGCGCCGATCGGCCTCGTCGAGGAGATCGCCGCCACCGGCAAGCTCCCGGTGCCGCTCTTTTGCGCCGGAGGCCTCGCCACCCCGGCCGACGCCGCACTTGTCATGCAGCTCGGCGCCGAGGCGGTGTTCGTCGGCTCCGGCATCTTCAAGAGCTCCGACCCTGCCCGCCGGGCGCGGGCGATCGTCGAGGCGACGGCGCATTTCGCCGACGCCGAGATCGTCGCCAAGGTGTCGCGCGGCCTCGGCGAGCCGATGGCCGGCGCCGAGATCGGCACGCTCGAGACGAGGCTCGCCGAGCGAGGCTGGTGAGCCGGCCGACCGTCGGCGTCCTCGCCCTCCAAGGCGACTCGCTCGAGCACGCCGAGCTGCTCCGCTCGATCGGGGCGGAGGTTGTCGAGGTGCGCCGCCCGGCCGAGCTCGACGGCGTCGGGGCGATCGTCATTCCCGGCGGCGAGTCGACGACGCTCTCGTTGCTGCTCGGGTCCTCCGGCCTGTTCGAGCCGCTCCGGGCGCGCCTCGAGGAGGGGATGCCGGCGCTCGGCACCTGCGCCGGCATGATCCTGCTCGCCCGCGAGATCCTCGACGGCAGGCCGGACCAGCTCAGCTTCGGCGTCATCGACCTCAGCGTGCGGCGGAACGCCTTCGGTCGCCAGCTCGACTCCTTCGAGGCCGACCTCGATCTGGCGGGCGCCGCAGGTCCTCCGATGCACGCAGTGTTCATCCGCGCCCCCGTGGTCGAGCGCGCCGGTCCCGAGGTCGAGGTGCTCGCCAGCGTCGAGCGGGCGGGGAGGTCGAAGCCGGTCGTCTGCCGCCAGGGCGAGGTGATCGTCGCCGCCTTCCACCCCGAGCTGAGCGGTGACCCGCGGCTTCACCAGATGCTGCTCGAGCGGGTGCAGGCGCGGCGCGGTTGAGCGCTGGGAAGCCGGCGATGCACGTCGGGGTGTTGCGGGTGGAGCTGCACCTCGAGTCGAGCGGCTCGCTCAAGCAGAAGCGCTCGATCGTCAAGCACCTCGTCGAGACGGCCCGTCAGCGTCACGGCGCCTCCGCCTCCGAGGTCGGCCACCACGACCTCTGGCAGCGGAGCGTGCTCGGCTTTGCCGTCGTGGCACCGTCGGCGGGCCGCGTCGAGGAGCTGCTCGAGCGGATCGAGCGATTCGTCTGGTCACACCCCGAGGTGAGCGTCGTCTCGAGCGAGCGGCAGTGGATGGAGCTCGACCCCTGAGCCGCGCAGCGCCGAGCCGGCAGCCCGCCGGGCCGGCGGCATGATGTGGCGGTGAACCTCTCGTCGATGCGACGCGCCACGCTGCTCGTCCCCGCTCTCGCCGCCGGGCTCGCCGCCGGCCTCGTCGCTGCTGCCGTCCAGGCTGGCTCTGTGGTCACCCCCGCGGCCGCCGCTCCCGCCACCGCCAGCTCGGCGCCGTCGTTGCGCTGGCGCAGCTGCGACCACGACTTCCGCTGCTCGACGCTGCGGGTCCCGATCTCCTACGCCGATCCGCGCCGCGGCACGATCGGCATCGCCGTCGTCGAGGCACCGGCTACGGGCAAGCCCGAGGACGACGTCGTCACCAACCCGGGAGGTCCCGGGGTCGGTGGGGTCTCGTGGCTCGAGCAGAGCATCTCGACGTTTCCGGCCAGCTTCCGCCAGCACGTGAGCATCATCAGCTTCGACCCCCGCGGGACCGGCGGAAGCGCCCCCGTGAGATGTCTGAGCACGGCGCAGCTGAAGAGCTGGCTCGGCTACGACCCCTCTCCGCGCTCGAGCGCACAGATCCGAGCCGACGTGGCGCAATCGAAGGCATTCGTCGCTGCCTGCACCGCCCACACGAGCAAGCTCCTGCTCGCCAACGTCGGCACGGCAGAGAGCGCCGCTGACATGAACCAGCTGCGAATCGCCCTCGGCCAGCGTCGCCTCGACTATCTCGGCTTCTCCTACGGCACCTACCTCGGCGAGCTGTACGCCGAGCACTACGCCTCGAGCGTCGGCCGCTTCGTGCTCGACGGCGTCGTCGACCCGGCGCTGTCGACCAGAGAGCTCGCCCTCCAGCAGGCGCTCGGCTTCGAGCTCGAGCTGCACGCCTTCTTCTCCTGGTGCAACAGCAACTCGAGCTGCGAGAGGGACCTCCCGCGTGGCGCCTCGGCGTCTTGGCAGCGGCTCGTCACGGCGTTGAGCAAGGGTGCCACCTTGCGCGCCACCCTGCGAGCCTCCGACGGCGGCTCGACGACGCTCGATCTCGGGATGGCCGAGACCGGCGCTGCTGAGGCGCTCTACTCGCCGCTGCTCTGGCCGGCGCTCGGCTACGGGATCGCCCTGGCACTGCAAGGCGACGGCTCCGAGCTGGCCCTGCTCGCCTACCTCTACGCCGAGATGAGCCCGGGTGGCTCGTTTCCCAATGTCACCGATGCCAACATGGCGATCAACTGCGTCGACGGCCCGTCTCCTCACCAGGTCTCCGCCTACGAGAGCCTCGCGTCCTACCTCGCGCGAAAGGCACCCGACTTCGGGCCCGAGGAGGCGTGGGGGGGCTTGCCGTGCGCCTACTGGCCCGTCGCGCCGACCGGGAAGCAGGCTCCTGTGCATGCTCCGGGCACGCCGCCGGTGCTGATCGTCGGCTCGACGGGCGACCCGGCCACCCCCTACGGCTGGGCGCAGGCGGTCGCCAAGCAGTTCCCGCACGGCGTGCTGTTGACGCGGAGCGGCAACGGCCACACCGGCTACGCCGCCAGCGCCTGCGTACGCGGCTACGTCGACAGCTTCTTCACGAGCGGGTCACTGCCGAGGACCGGGACGGTGTGCGCCAGCGGCTCGTGATCGGCGCCACCTCGGCTGCGGGCCCAGTACGGGACGTGGCGCCAGGCGCCGCGCAGCTCGGCGTCGAGCCGGCGACGCGCCGGCTCCTCGGCGTCGAGCAGGCGCCAGAAGCGGGGCGAGTGGCTCATCTCATACCGGTGGCACAGCTCGTGCAAGAGCACGAGGCGGACGAGCCGGGGCGGGAGGAAGGCGAGGTTCCGGTTGAGGCTGATCGAGCCCTGCGCCGAGCAGCTCGCCCAGCGGGTCCGCTGGCCCCGCACCGAGATGGTCCCGATGCTGAGCGAGCGCTCGGCGGCCAGCCGGCGGAGATCCTCACCGAGCACCTCCAAAGCGCGGCGCCCGACGAAACGGCGCAGCGCGCCGGCGGCGAGCTCCTCGTCGAGGACGGCGCCGCTCAGCACCAGCACGGCCGGGGCGGGCTCGCTCGCCCGGACGCCCGCCGAGGCGGTGCGGCGGTAGCGGATCTCCCACTCCTCGCCGAGACCGTCGAGGCAAAGCGCCCGGGGCAGGCCCTCGGCCCGGGAGGCCGCGAGGAGGCGGCGCTCGGCGGCGAAGCGCTGCTCGGCGCGCTCGATCCAGTCACGCCGCGAGGCGAGCAACGGCGCGATGCGGCTGTGGTCGTAGCGGCGGGGGACGACGACGGTGAGGCCTTCGGTGGCGTTGACGACAAGATGCATGCGGCGCGCCCTCGGGCTCACCCGCAGGCGGTAGGGGGGCTCCTCGCTGCTCGGTTGGCACATGACCGACCTTTTACCATCTCGCTGTCGCGCCACGGCGGCTTCCCGTCGAGCCCCGGGCTCAGCGCGCCACCCAGGCGCCGGGCTCGCCGGCCAGGCGGCGGACGGCCGCGGGCAGCTCGCCGCCCGCCACGTCGGCGAGGGTGGTCTCGTCGAGCACCTGCCGCAGGCTGGCACGCACGGCGATCCACACGATCTGCAGCGGCTGGGCGGTGGCGTCGTAGGCGATCGCCTCGGGGCGCTGGCCGCGCACCTCGGCCAGCGGCCCGTCGATCGCCCGCATCACCTCGGCGATCGTGATCGCGCCAGCAGGTCGCGCCAGCCGGTAGCCGCCGTCGGCGCCGCGGCGGCTCGTCACGAGCCGCGCCCGGCGCAGCTCGGCGAGGATGCCCTCGAGGAACTTCGGCGAGATCTTCTGCGACTCGGCGAGTGATGACCCAGACAGCGGGCCGCCCCCCTCCGCCGCCAGGGTGACGAGCGCACGAACCGCGTAGTCGACCTTGGCCGAGATGTGCACGGGGCAGTCTGACGGTTCGCCCGGCCGGCCTCGGCGGCCCGGGCTCAGCGCTCGCCGGTGAGGTAATTCGGCGCGTCGATCACGCCGGTGAGGTCGTGCGGATGGCTCTCGGCGAGCGCTGTGGCGCTGACGCGCAGGAACTGGGCGCTGTCCTGCAGCTGGGCCACCGTCCGCGTGCCGCAATAACCCATCGCCTGTCGGAGGCCGCCGACGAGCTGGTGCACCACCTCGGCGACCGGGCCCCGGTAGGCGACGTTGCCCTCCACCCCCTCCGGGACGACCTTGTCCGGGTCGCTGACGTGCTCCTGCGCGTAGCGGTCCTTCGAGTACGAGCGCGCCGCCATGGCGCCGAGGCTGCCCATCCCCCGGTAGCGCTTCATCGGCCGGTTGCCGATCATCACGATGTCGCCGGGTGACTCGTCGACCCCTGCGAGCAAGCTGCCGATCATGACGGCGTGCGCGCCTGCCCCGATCGCCTTGGCGATGTCGCCGGAGAAGCGGATCCCGCCGTCGGCGAGGATGCCGACGCCGTGGCGGCGGCCTTCGGCGGCGCACTGACGAACGGCCGACCACTGCGGCACGCCGATCCCTGTGACGACACGCGTCGTGCAGATGGCTCCGGGTCCGATGCCGACCTTGACGATGTCGGCGCCCGCCTCGGCGAGCGCCCGCACGCCTGCCGCAGTCGCGACGTTACCGCCGATGATGATACCGGTCTGCCAGTTCTCGCGCAGCTCTGCGACCGTCTCGATGACGCGCACGTGATGGCCGTGGGCCGTGTCGACACAGATGACGTCGACCTCGGCGTCGATCAGCGCCTTGGCACGGGCGAGCCCGTCGCTGCCGACTCCCACCGCCGCCCCGACCCTCAGGCGGCCGTCGCCGTCCTTGCATGCGTACGGGTGCGCCTGCTGCTTGGCGATGTCCTTGACGGTGATGAGGCCGCGCAGGCGGCCGTCGGCGTCGACGATCGGCAGCTTCTCCACCTTGGAGGCCTGGAGGAGCCGTCGGGCGTCGGACAGGCTCGTGCCGACGGGGGCGGTGACGAGATTCTCGCGGGTCATCACCTCGCCGACGCTTGCCGCGGTGTCGTCGCGAAAGCGTAGGTCGCGGTTGGTGATGATGCCGACGAGACGATCCGCGGGGTCGACGACCGGCACGCCTGAGATGTGGAATCGCCGCATCAGCTCGAGCGCCTCGGCGATGGGTCGATCCGGTCCGATCTTGATCGGGTTGAGGACCATCCCGGCCTCCGAGCGCTTGACCCGGTCGACCTCCTCGGCCTGCTGCTCGGCGGGCATGTTCCGGTGGATGATCCCCATCCCGCCGAGCCGGGCAAGGGCGACGGCGAGGCGGGACTCGGTGACGGTGTCCATCGCCGCTGACACGAGCGGGATGTTCAGCTCGAGGCGGTCGCACAGCTGGGTGGAGGTGTCCGCCTCGTGAGGCAGCACCTCGGAGTACTGCGGCACGAGCATCACGTCGTCAAAGGTGAGGGCGGGGCCGCCCTCGAAACCTGCCGGTCCGCTGTCGGCCACCTTGCCACCACCTCGTCGTCGCGCCCGTTGGTCGATCGTACCGGCTCACGGGCCTGCTGCGGTGGCTCAGTAGAGGCCGAGGCGAACCGAGCAGACGGGCCAGGCGCCCCATCCCTGGCGGGCGAGCAGGACCTTGGCGGCCTCGTCCTGGACCGGCTGGGGCGCTGTCGACGGCAGGCCCGAGAAGCCGATCTCCCACCAGGTCGACGCCGAGAATTGGTAGGCGCCGTAGTAGCCGTTGCCGGTGTCGGCCTGGTAGTTGTCGCCCGACTCGCACTCTCGAAGGGCGAGCCAGGTGGCGGGCGACACTCCGTCCGACAGGCCGAGCGCCCGGCGGTGAAGGAAGCGGTGCAGGTGGCGGGTAGCGCTCCCCTCTCCGGCGGGGGGCGCAGCGTCGAGGCGTCGCAGCGAGAGGTGCATCGCCGCTACGGCCCAGGAGGAGTACCCACCGGGTCGTGCTCCACCGGCGGTCTCGGGCCGGGTGGCGACGAGAGCGACGAGGGCGGGGCGCAACGCGGCCGAGCCGAGATGGCGAGAAGCCTCCGCCGCGGGGCGCAGCAGCGCCACGTGCGGCCGGAAACGCCCGGGAAAAGGGCCACGCGCGGTGCGTGACGAGGGCGCCACCGGTGTCGACGCCGCCGCGCTCGACAGCGTGGCGACGGCGGCGATCGTGGCGCCGGAGGCGAGGCCGGCGGCCAGTCGGCGCCACCGGCCGGCCGAAGCGGCCGGTGCCCGCGGGGTCGGTACCGGTAGAGCAGGTGAATCGGAGTCGTGCAGGTGCAGCGCAGTGTGCTGGCGCATCTCTTTCCTCCTGAGCTCGGCTCGAGGGTCGGTCGGGATGCGGGCAGACCGTCGTGATGCATGCGACTCGCGGTCCGTGGCGGCGTAGTGCCGCTCGGTCCAGGCGTTCGAGCGCCGTACGAGGTGCGGACGGGTCAGGCCCAGTTCAGTCAGGAAATGGCGGCTCCTCGGCGAGGCTCAGGCGATGGGATCGATGGCGCGGCATGTCGACGACGGGGATCGGGACCTGTCTGGGGCCGGTGCCACGCCAGGCAGGAGATCCGGGGCCATCGGCGCCGGCTG
>DAHUZG010000262.1 GCA_027306715.1 Acidimicrobiaceae bacterium | reverse complement strand
CCGTGAGCTTGCCACGACTCCGGGCTTCTTCTGGCCGAACCTGCACGACGACTGCCTCGATCTGGCCGAGTGGTTCGCGCCCGAGCACGATTTCCTCGTCCGCTACGACAGCTGGGACGACCTCGGTCGCCGTCTGCAGACGACCGACCTCGACGCCGTACGGCGAGCCACCAAGAGTGCCGCCCTCCGACACACTGACGCCACCATTCGAGCCTGGGAACGCCTCTTTGCCCGGATCGCGTCGAGCGCCGCACGACACCATGTGCCCACCACTCCAGCGTCTTCCCTGGTGGTAGAGAAGGTCATCCCCGCGCCGGCGGACCCCACGCCGGCACTCGTCAACGACTTCCTGGCGCGGGACGCGGTGGAGCGTCTCCTTCCCTTCCGCAGCTATCTCGACGCCCACACCGCCGAGGCGAGCGGAGACCGCGCGCCAGCGGCTTCGCGCTTCGACAGCTTCGCCTTCGCCTTCTCGCACTTCGTACGCAACGGTGGTCGGCGCGTCGTCGAGCTCGGCACCATTCGAAGCTTCGTGCACGGGGGCCTCGAGGGATGCAACAGCGACGACCCACGCTGGTGGCAACCGGAACACCCCGAGACCTGGGACTGGGGGGCGGGGTGCTTCAGCCTTCTCGCTGCCATCTGCCTCGCGCCACTGGCACCGGAGATCCACACGGTGGACTCGAGCAGTGCGCACCTGGAGCGCTGCAAGCTGGTCACGGCTGGCTACGTCGGGCTGTTCTACTATCATGAGAGCGACTCCGTCGAGTATCTCCGCCGGATTCCTCCCGGTTCGATAGATCTCCTCTACGTGGACACCGGCGACATGTGGCCGCTCGAACCGGTAGCCATCCATCAGCTCGAGGAGGCCCGTGCTGTCATCGCGACAGGTGCTGTCTCGCCGCGCGGGCTCGTCCTCATCGATGACGTGCGCAATGCCACCCCAGCCCGCCTTGGCGACGCAACGCCCTTCGCCAAGGCCAAGTACGCGCTTCCCTACCTGCTCGACAACGGGTTCGAGGTGGTCTTCGACGGCTACCAGATCGTGCTCGCGGCGAGCAACCCGACGTAGGCCATCTCGTGATCAGTGAGCGGAGTCGAGTGCCTCCCTATGGACGGACCGTCCCGATGCGGCCCGAGCCAGCCAGTGAGACCGTCGTTGACTACCATCGACGGCACAGGCCCGGCGCGCCTGATTTACACGTCTGCACGACACGCCCGCCAAGGGCCGGGGGACTAGCTAGCCGTGAGCCCGATTCGGCCGCTCTCGCACCTCTCCTCGACGTCTCCAGTCCCCCCATGGGGGGACTGGAGAGCATCGCCGGTCACGTTACAGCGTCGGCGCGACGGCGTCGCTGTGGCAACAGGAGGGCGCCATCGCCGAGAGGGTCGTCGCCGGCGTGGCAGCTCGTGGCCAGGGGGTGCCGAAGCTGGAACCGGTCCGACGCCGCCGGCGCGCCACCGGCGACGCGGGTCGGTCCGGTTGGCGGTATCTGCAGCTCGCCGGTATCTGCACGTGGTCGCCCCGAACCGGCGACGGCGATCGCGTTGACCGCGGTCGCACAGGCTCCCAGACCCACTAGGGTCGCCCACGGCCCAGCGCGTCGCGCCGTCGGTGCCAAAGCGGTAGGCGGGCCGCCGGAGATGGCGGCCGGCGCTGGGTGACGAGGAGGGTCGGTGGCAGGGTTCGGGAACGCTGGCTCGGCCGTTGACGCAGGCAAGGGGAGCCCGGCGGGCCGACCAGCAGTCGCCGACGATCCGGGGCGCCGACCTGGCGCCGCGCGGCGCCGGGGCACCTCGTCGAGCAGGGGAGAAGCCCTCCTCGGAGCCCTGCTGGCGGTGCCGCTCTTCGGTCTCAGCACAGCCGCCGGCGCCACCCCCCCGCCTTCGCCGGGGAACGGCTCCCCGGTGCCCGGCGCTGTGTCGGGGCGCCTGCGGCCGGCACTCGTCCCGATCGGCGTCGTTCCCCACGTCCCGGCATCGGATCGCGGCCTCGGGCAGATGGCATCCGGACGGTCGCTCCAGGTCGGCCTCGCCCTCAAGCCGCGCGACCCGGCCGCTCTCGCCGCCTATGCCACGGGCGTCTCACAGCCCTCCTCCCCGCTCTATCACCACTACATGACGCCGAGCGAGCTCGCCGCCCGCTTCGGCCCGAGCAGCGCGACCGTGGCGGCGGCCGAGCGGGCGCTGCGGGCTGACGGGCTCTCGCTCGGCACCCTGCCTGCCGATCACCTGCTCGTCCCGGCGACGGGCACGGTCGGCCGCATCGAGTCCGCCTTCCACGTCCGCATGAACGGGTACCGCCTCGCCGGGGGGCAGTCCGGCTGGGCATCCTCGGGCCTCCCGCTCCTGCCGCGCTCGCTCGCCGGCTCGGTCGCCGCGCTCATCGGCCTCGATCAGCTGTCGCTGCCGCGAGCGCTCGGTGTCGCCGCGGCGTCGCCGGCCACCTCGAGCACCGCCTCGGGCGGGAGTGCCTCGACGGCGCCGGGCAGCAGCAACGGTGGCAGCGACGTGATGCTGCAACGGGCGCTTCGCGGCGCCCGCCCCACCCCGGCGAAGGTGACCAAGCTGCCGACAGCGTGCAACGCCGCGTTGCAGACCGCGCTCGGCACGAACGGCTGGACCGACGACGCCATCGCCAATGCGTACGGTTTCTCCCCCCTGCTGACCCGAGGAGACCTCGGCGCAGGTGAGACGATCGCCCTCTTCGAGCTCGAGCCGTTCGCGTCGAGCGACATCGCCGGCTTCGACCGCTGCTACTACGGCCACGCTCGCCCGAAGCAGGTGAAGGCGGTGCGCGTCGACGGGTTCGGCCTCGCCGGTCCCGGCGTCGGCGAGTCGGTGCTCGACATCGAGGACCTGCAGGCGCTCGCCCCCGACGCCAGGATCCTTGTCTACGAGGCGCCGAACACGACGTGGGGCGGCCTCGACGAGTACAACGCGATCGTCAGCCAGGACCGCGCCAACATCGTCTCGACGAGCTGGGGCGAGTGCGAGACCGCCAGCCAGATCGCCTCTCCCGGAGCCCAGCAGGTCGAGAACACGATCTTCGAGGAGGCCGCAGCCGAGGGCCAGACCGTTCTCGCGGCCTCGGGCGACACCGGCTCGGACGACTGCGCCAGCACGCCGTTCGGCACGACGACGCCGGCCGCGCCCTACCGGTCCGTCGACGACCCGGCGAGCCAGCCCTACGTGCTGGCGGTCGGGGGCGTCTCGCTCGACACGGCGACGACGCCGCCGAGCGAGACGGCCTGGAACGACGGCAGCTCGCTCGGCGGTGGTGGTGGCGGCTTCTCCAACAGCTGGCCGAGCCCGTCGTGGCAGGTCGATTCCGGCATCCCCGGGACCGGGCCGGGCATGCGCCGGCTGCCCGATGGGAGCGCCTCCGCCGACGAGTTCCGCGGCACGACGGTGTTCTCGAAGGACTTCGCCGGCAAGGCGTCGGGCTCGTCGGGGCTGCCGTCGGGCTGGTCGGTGATCGGCGGCACCTCCTCGGCGACCCCGCAGTGGGCGGCCGCCCTGGCGATCATCGCCGACTCGGCGAGCTGCAGGGGCCTGCCCGTCACCGCCGGCGGCCCGGACCTCGGATTTGCCGCCCCGGAGCTGTATGCCGTGGCCTCCGGTGCGGCGAGCTACCGCGCCTCGTTCACCAACGTCACCAAGGGCAACAACGACGTGTTCGGCCTCGGCAACGGCTACTCCGCGGGCCCCGGCTTCAACATGGCGACCGGCCTCGGCTCGCCCCTCCTCACCGGCCCCGGAGGGCGGCCCGGACTGGCCGCCGATCTCTGCGCGGTTGCCCTCGGCAAGCCGACCGTGGGGGCGAGCGTCCCTGACGTCAGCTCCGTCAGCCCGGCCTCGGGACCGATCGCCGGCGGCACGCCGGTGACGATCACCGGCAGCGGCTTTCCCTCCGGCTCGCCCTCCGAGGTGAGCGTCCAGTTCGGTGCAGCTGCCGCGGCGGTGCAGTCGGTGACGGCGACCTCGATCACCGTCACCGCCCCGGCTTCTGCCACAGCACCGGCGACGCAATCCTTCGCCGGCGCCTCCGACGTCGCCGTCTCGGTCACCGTCACCGGCGGCGGGGCGGCGCGCACGAGCCTTCCGAGCCCGGGTGCGCACTTCGACTACGTCGGGCTGGCGCCGGGCGGCGCCGGCACGCCGACGGTCACCGGCGTCGCACCGAGCGGCGGCATCACGACCGGCGGGGGGACCGTCACCATCTTCGGGAACTCCTTCACCACCGACGGCGGTGTCACCTCGGTCACCTTCGGCGGCGTCAGCACCGCTTTCCGCGTGCTGAGCGACAGCGAGCTCACCGCCGCGGTGCCGTCGGAGGGAGCGTCGACGGCCTGTGCCAGCGGCAGCGGCTTCGATCCCGCCAACGTCTGTCAGGTCGAGGTCGTCGTCTCCGACGCCGCCGGCTCGAGCCCGACCTCGACGATCCTCCCCGCGCTCACCGGACCGATCGTGTTCACCGCCTCGGGGGTGGTCAAGCCGACACCTGAGACCGAGGTGGCAGCGACGACCACGGAGTACGACTATGCCCCGAAGCCGGTGATCACCTCGATCAGCCCCGACCCCGCAGGGGCGAGCTCGACCTCGCCGGTGGTGCTGCACGGCAGCGGCTTCTCGCTCGTGAACCTCGAGTGGGTCAACTTCGGGCCGTGGACCTCGACCTCGAGCGAGCAGTTCAGGTACACCTCGATCTCGCCGACCGAGCTCGGCGTGATGCCTCCTGCTTCGCCGGCGACGCCCGGTGTGAGGCCGGCGAAGCTGACCGGAGGCGTCTCGGTGCAAACCGACTCCGGCAAGAGCAACAACTTCCCGTTCTCCTACGCCGGCGTGCCGAGCGAGAGCGGGCTGTCCAGGCTCGGGGGGCCCCAGACCGGTGACACCGTCGTCAAGATGACCGGGAGCGGCCTCGCCGACGTCACCCAGGTGCAGGTCGAGAGCGAGATCTCACCGGCATACGGCGTCTCGGTGGGCAGTGTCGTCCGCCACGAGCGCAGCGGATCGCTGCTGGCGCGACTGCCGGCGTACCTGCCCGGCCCGGCAGCGGTCGTGCCCTGCACGCCCACCGCCTGCGCCAAGGTCGACAAGGCGACCGACACCTACGTCTACTACGACGCCGGCCACCCTGCGCTGCTCGGTGCCACCGCCTCGAAGGGACCGGCGGCCGGCGGCACCCTCGACGTCCTCTTCGGCTACAACATCGACTCCGCCACGGCGGTGCGCTTCGGCGCCAATGCGGCGACGATCGTCCACCACGGCTACTACTACCCCGACGGCGACCCGTTCGTGCTCGTCGTCCGGAGCGCCCCCGGCCCGGCGGGCAAGTCGGTCGGCATCACGGTGGTCACCCCGACCGGGACGGTCTCGAGCACCAAGGCCGTGTTCGACTACCTCGCCAGCTCTCCGAGCGCCCCGGTCGGCCTCGCCGTGCGCGCCAAGCCGGCGCGCACGGTGCTGTCGTGGGCGGCGCCGCTGAGCGACGGCGGGTCGGCCGTGAGCTCGTACACCGCTGTCGCCCAGCCACCGGACGGCTCGGCCGTCGCCGGTACCGCGGCGGCGGGCGGCAAGTCGGTGGTGTTCAGCGACCTGGCGGCGGGAACGCCGTACTCCTTTCGCGTCGCCGCCTCGAACCGCGCCCACGGCCGCGGTCCGTTCGCGGCGCTGAGCGGCACCGTTCCCTACCTCGACGACGGCTACAGGCTCGCCCAGTCCGGCGGTGCCGTGCTCGGCTTCGGCTCGTTGCACTCGCTCGGCGGCACCGGCGGGGTCACCGCCAGCGGCGGCTCGCGCACGACCGGGATCGCTTCCACCCACGACGCCCACGGCTACTGGATCGTGCAGGCGAACGGCACGGTGTCCGCCTTCGGCGACGCCCTCCGGCTGCGCTACGCCCACCCGTCCTCGCCGGTCGCCGCCATCGCCTCCACAGCCGACGGCGGTGGCTACTGGCTGCTCACCGCCTCGGGAGCGGTGCTCGCCTTCGGCGACGCTCATGCGTACGGCAAGCCGTCGAGCGACCGGACGAGCGACCCTGCGGTGGCGATCGCCGCCAGCCAGTCCGGCCTCGGCTACGCCGTGATGACGGCGTCCGGCGACGTGCACGGCTACGGGGATCTCTCCTCGCTGCACGCCGCGGTGCGCCTTCCCGCTCACGAGCGGGCCGTCGGTCTGGCGCTCGGGGCGAGAGGTCCTCTCGTGCTGCTGGCCGACGGCGCTGTGCTGGCGCCGGGTGCGCCACCATCGGCGGCTTCCCCGCCGTTGCCCGCCGGCGACGGCACCGCCACCGGCATCACGAGCGCGCCGGACGGGCTCGGCTACTGGATCGTCACCTCGAGAGGAGCCGTCGTCGCCCGCGGCGCCGCCCATGTTGAGGGCGACGCCACTGCTGGTTCACGGGGCGTCACGGTCGGGATCGCCGCCGCCTGAGCGCTCCCGGGGCCGGCGGGCCGGGCCGATGTGTGCTGGCGGGCCTCGCCGGGCACGCCGGACCGGGCGTGCAGGCGCGCCGGGGGGTAGCGTCAGGGCGCCGCAACCAGCGGCAGCACGGTCAGGGGACAGGTGAGGGCATGCGCGTCGTCGAGCTCCAGCGGTACGGCGGCCCGGAGGTGCTCGAGGTCGCCGAGCGCGAGCTGCCCGAGCCGCTGCCGACCGAGGTCCGGGTGCGCGTCGTCGCCGCGGGCGTCAACCCCGTCGACTGGAAGACCCGGGCCGGACGCGGGATGGCGGGCGTCCTCGGCGACCCGCCGATCGTGCTCGGGTGGGACGTGGCCGGGGTGGTCGACGCCGTGGGGCTCGGTGTGACCCGTTTCGCCGTCGGCGACGAGGTGTTCGGGATGCCCTGGTTCCCCCGCCAGGCCGGCGCCTATGCCGAGGCGGTGACGGCCCCCTCGCGCCAATTCGCCCTGAAGCCCGCCGAGCTGAGCATGACCGAGGCCGCCGGCCTGCCGCTGGCGGGGCTGATCGCCTGGCAGGCGATCGTGGACACCGCAGACGTCCAACCGGGCCACCGCGTCCTCGTCCACGGCGCCTCCGGAGGTGTCGGCCACCTCGCCGTGCAGATCGCCAAGTCCCGTGGCGCCCACGTGATCGGCACGGCCCGCAGCGAGAACCACGACTTCCTCGCCGAGCTCGAGATCGACGAGATCGTCGACTACCGGGCGGGCCCGCTCGAGGAGGCGCTCGAGGAGGTCGACCTCGTGATCGATCTGGTCGGGGGCGAGGAGGCGCAGCGCTGCCTGGGGGTGATCGGCGAGGGAGGCCTGCTCATCTCCGTCCCGTCGCGGCTTCCCGATGGACTTGCCGAGGCTGCCGCGAGCAGGCATGTCGAGATGACGGGCATCCTCGTCGAGCCCGACGGCTCCGCCCTCGACGAGCTCGCCGCCCTTGTCGAGGACCAGCTGCTGCAGGTTGCCGTCGCCGACACCTTCCCGCTCGCCCAGGCCGCCCGTGCCCACGAGGTGGGCGAACGCGGCGGGATCGTCGGCAAGCTCATCCTCGAGGTGTGACCGCGAGCCGCCCTCGAGCTGTGAGGCCACCTCTCTCGGGCGCCGCTCACGGAGCCGGGTCCGCCCCGGCGAGGAGGGCGTAGACAGCCGCCATCCCGGCCGTGTCGTTGACGCTCGGCTCGGGGGCGTTGAACAGCCCCGTCGATTCGTGACGACGCTCCTCCCAGGTCCGTGCAGCCCAAGTGGCGACCTGCGCCACGTTGGCGGAGACGTCGGCGTGGCGGGCGAGCCGCAGCACGTTGCGGAGGTAGATGGCGTTGAACTCCGGGGGCTGGCGGTCGAGCACGCCGCCACCGCCGATCCAGGCGGCGCACGCCGCCGCGGTCGCCACCGCCTGCTCGAGGTGGCGGGCCGGACCGGCGGCCTCGTAGCTCAGCACCAGGGCACCTAGCGTCGTTCCCTGGTTGTAGGTGTAGCGCTGGCGTGCGATCGTCCCATCCGGCTCGATCCGGTCCTCGACGAGGCCGTCGGAGGCGACCAGCGCGCCCTCGAGCCAGCTGATGATCGCCTGTGCCCGCTCGAGCAGCTCGCCGTCG
>DAHUZG010000251.1 GCA_027306715.1 Acidimicrobiaceae bacterium | reverse complement strand
CGCCTCCGTGCCCGCCCGCGGCGCCGGGGCGCCTCTCCGCCCGCCGGCGCGGCGCTCGAAGAAGGGCAGACGGCGCTGATCGACGCGCACGACGCCCGCCGCGACCCCGAGCGGTGGCGACGGGCTCTTCAACGCAAAGGTGCCGCCGACGTCTTCGACGAGTTCCTCGCCGCCGACCGCGACTGGCGCCGGGCGACGGCGACTGTCGACCATCTGCGCTCGCGCACCAAGCTGAAGGGCAGGCCCACCGAGGAGCAGCGCCAGGAGCTGCTACGCCTCAAGGCCGAGCTGCAACAGGCCGAGCTGCGCCATGCCGAGGAGGGCGTCCGTCGTCAGCAGCTGCTCGCCCGGCTCCCGAACCCGCCGCTCGAGGACGTCCCTGACGGCGACAGTGACGACGACGCGATGGAGGTGCGCCGCGTCGGCGTCGAGCCGACCTTCGACTTCGAGGTGCGCGACCATCTGAGCCTGAGCGGCTTCGACACCGAGCGCGCGGCGCGCCTGTCGGGGGCGCGCTTCGCCTACCGGATCGGCCCCGCGGCGCTCGTGGAGCTGGCGCTCTATCGCTACGCCCTCGAGCACCTCGTCGCCGCCGGGTTCGTCCCGGTGCCGCCGCCGGTGCTCGTGCGCGAGGAGGCGATGTACGGGACCGGCTTTCTCCCGACCGAGGCGTCGAACCTCTACCGCGTCGAGCCGGACGGCCTCTACCTGACAGGGACCTCGGAGGTGGCGCTCGCCGGCCTGCACCTCGGCGAGGTCCTCGAGGCCGGTTCGCTGCCGCGTCGCTACGCCGGCTACTCGACCTGCTTCCGCCGCGAGGCCGGGGCCGCCGGGCGCGACACCCGCGGCATCTTCCGCCTGCACCAGTTCGACAAGGTGGAGATGTTCACCTTCGTCGAGCCCGAGCAGTCCCAGCACGAGCACGAGCGCCTGCTGGCGATCGAGGAGCAGCTCGTCGGCGGCCTCGGACTGGCCTACCGCGTCGTCAACGTGGCGGCCGGCGACCTCGGGGCTCCTGCGGCCAAGAAGTACGACATCGAGGCGTACATCCCGAGCGAGGGCCGCTACCGCGAGATCACCTCCTGCTCGAACACGACCGACTTCCAGGCCCGGCGGCTGAACACCCGGGTGCGCCAGGCGGGCGGGGGGCTGCGCCATCCGCACACCCTCAACGGCACGGCGATGACGGCGCGCTTCCTCATCGCTGTGATCGAGCAGAACCAGCGCCGCGACGGCGGCGTGTCGCTCCCCGGCGTGCTGGCAGGCTTCGGGGCACCGGCCGAGCTGGCGCCGGCGGGCTAGCGAGCCTCTGCGCCCGAGCCCCCGGTGCCCGAGCCCCCTGTGCCCGAGCCCCCTGCGCCCGAGCGCTCTGTGCCCGAGCGCTCTGCGGGTCTAACCCTCGCCCATGGTGCCGAGCAGGTCGAGCGGGCCCGGCCCGGACCCGAGCGCCAGCCGGGCGCTGCGCACGATGGCATCGGCGGCAAAGGCCCGGGCTCGGCGGACAGCCTCGACCCGAGCGAGGCCGAGGGCGAGGTTGGCGGCGATCGCCGCCGAGTAGGCGCAGCCGGCCCCGTGGGTGTTCCGGGTGGCGACCTTCGGGAAGCCGAGCTCGAGCACCTCCTCGCCGTTGGCGATGACGTCGATCGCCTGCGGGCCGGCGACCGAGCCGCCCTTCAGAACGACCGCCCCTGGACCGAGGGCGTGCAGAGCACGCGCCGCCTGGCGGAGCTCGGCGAGGTAGCGGACCCGCATCCCGGTCAACGCCTCGGCGGCCGCCAGGTCGGCGACGAGGACGGCGGCGTAGGGAATAAGGCTTCGGTACGAGTCAACGGCCGCGTCGCCCTCGAACAGCGGCGAGCCGGTGGTCGAGACGAGCAGCAGGTCGACGACGAGCGGCGGGAGGCGCCGGGCGGCGGCGCGGGTGGCGATGCACTCGACGAGCTGCGGCGTGGCGAGCATGCCGGTCTTGGCGACCGAGACGCGGAAGTCGCCGAGGACGGCGTCGAGCTGAGCCTCGAGCACGTCGGCACCCACCGGGACGACGACATGCACCTTCTCGGTGTCCTGGGCGGTAACCGCGGTGACGGCCACGACGCCGTGCACGCCGAAGGCGGCGAAGGTGCGCACGTCGGCGGACACGCCCGAGCCGCCGCTCGAGTCCGAGGCGGCGATCGTCAGCGCGACCGGCGGCCTCACCGGCACGAGCCTCGAGCTCACACGCGTGTCTTCCGTATGCACGGACGACACGCTACTCCTTCGCGCACTGCGTGGGAATATCCTCACCCTATGTGGCTGATCGCGCGCCGAGCGCGACCTTCCTCGCCACAGGGCGCTCTACCGCCGCGCGCCGAGGCTGTTGCCGGGCTCAGGTCACGGCGTTGCTCAGCTTGCCGAGCGACGGGCTCTCGACCGAGACGAGGTCGCCCGAACGGAGAAATCGGGGCGAGTCCATCCCGACAGCGACCCCGCCCGGCGTCCCCGTCGTCACGATGTCACCGGGTCGCAGCGCGTAGTGCTGCGAGTAATAGACGACGAGCTCACCGACGTCGAATTCGAGGTCGGCGAGGCTCGTCTCCTGGCGGATCTCGCCGTTGACGACGGTACGGAAGCCGAGCTCGTCCGGCCGGCCGACCTCGTCGCTGGTCACGAGCTCCGGCCCGATCGGGCAGAACGTCGGGAACTGCTTGCACATGATGTTGTGCTCCCAGGCATCGATCGCCTCCCGCCCGGTCGCCGCCCCCCGGACGGCCGGGACCCAGTCGCGCGCCGACACGTCGTTCAACAGCGTGTAACCGGCGACGTAGTCGTAGCCCGTCCCCTTTTCGGCCTCGTAGCACGCGGTGCCCACCACGGCGGCTATCTCGCCCTCGTAGTCGACCATGTCGGGGCAGCTTCGAGGCAGGCGAACCGCCTCCCCGTCACCGATCACCGAGGCGCAGCTCTTGATGAACCCCCTCGGCAGGTGAGCGCTCGACAGCCGTGCTCCGCTGCGGTCCGCCATCTCCTGGCGGTGCTGGCGGAAGTTCCCACCCGAGCAGAGGATCAGGCTTCGCGTGCCGAGCGGCGCGAGCACCCGGAGCTCGTCGAGCTGCAGGATGCCGCCTCCTGCCTGCATCTCGCCGGCGCGGGCCGCAAGCCGCTCGACAGTGTCCCGCCAGTCGCTACCGAGCGCGAGGACGTCTCGCACGTCGCGCAACCGGGGCAGCCCTTCGGCGAGGGCGAGGCTGCTCAGGTCGGCAACGGCACCTCGTTCCAGGCGGATCCCCACGTGCGAGCCGCCGTCGGGTGCGGCAAAGGTCACAAGACGCAACCGACCGTCCCCCGGCTCACGTCGCCTTGGTCTCGGGGAGCGACCCTCCGAGGAAGACCTCGCCGATGTCCGAGCGGCTCCGCAGCTCGGCCGCCGGCATCGAGATGGCGACGTTGCCGGCGACCAGCACATAGGCCCAGTCCGAGATCGCAAGGGCGGCTTCTGCCTTCTGCTCGACGATCAGCACCGCCTTGCCGTGCCGGGCAAGCGCGGCGACCTGCTCGTCGAGCACACGCGCCGTCAGCTCCGGGGACAAGCCCGCCGTGGGCTCGTCGAGGAGCAGGACCGAGGCGCCCAGCATGAGCGTGCGGGCGACGGCGAGCATCTTGCGCTCGCCACCGCTCAAAGTCGCTGCGAAGCGCTTCATCATCGGCTTGAGGGCAGGAAAGATCGAGAGGGTCTCCTCCATCCGGCGCGCCCGCTCTGCTCTCGGCAGCAGGTAACCGCCGAGGTCGAGGTTCTCGCGCACGCGGAGGGCGTCGAACGTGTCGCCGTTCTGGGGAATGTAGGCGAGGCCGTGGCGGGCGAGGTGCTCGAGCGGGCGGCCGGTGACGTCGGTCTCGCCGAGGAAGACCTGGCCGCTCATGAGCCTGGCGGCGCCGACCAGCGCCTTCAGCAGGGTGCTCTTGCCCGCTCCGTTCGGCCCGATGACGGCGGCGATCTGGCCGCCGCCAACTTCAACGTCGGCGCCGTGCACGATCGGAAGGTCGCCGTAACCGGCGACGATGGAGGTCGCCCGCAGCGCGGGCCGGGAAGGCTCAAGCCCGTTGCCGGCTACGGGATCGGACGGGGCTTCGGGCAAGGTGCTCGCGGTCAGCACCGGGGGTTCGTGGCTCCTCGGGGTCTCGGGCACTCAGCCGGTCTCGCCGTCTGTGCCCGTGCTCGAGCGGCCGTCGACGCCGATTCCTCGCAGCACCTCGAGAGCCTCGCCAACGCGGTTCCCGTACATGGCGGCGGGGTTGTCGGCGAGTATCTTCTGCTTCGACTCGGTGCTGAGACCGTCGAGGCCGAGGAAGGCGTCGACGGCGCCCGGGAAGGTCGAGTCGATGTGCGGGTAGTCGCTTGCCCACACGACGTTCGAGCCGTCGAGTGCCTCGACAGCGTGCCTGCCCGGCTCCTCGTCGCTCTCGATCGACACGAAGCACTGGCGCCGCACGTACTCAGACGGCGTCAGGCTCAGGTCCGCCACGTCGCCGACGCTCTGATATCGCCACAGCCTCGGCTCGGCGTGCTCGTCCATGCGCCACATCCAGTAGGGGAGCCAGCCCGCGCCGCACTCGAGGAAGGCGCAGCGCAGCGAGGGGTGACGCTCGAGCACTCCTCCCATCACGAGTGCCACCATGGCGATCTGCTGGGCGTGGGGATGTGTGCAGACGTGCCAGAAGGCCCACCGGTTGCCGAGCTCCATCGGCCCGACCTGGGGGACGCGCACCTTGGCGCCCTCGTGGAAGCAGACCGGCACGTCGAGCTCGGCGATCGTCGCCCAGAGCGGCTCGTACTTCTCGTCGAAGAGCGGCCTGTTCTCGACGATGTTCGGCCGCAGGAAGAGCCCGACGTGGCCGAGCTCCCCGACGCAGCGAACCGCCTCGGCGGCGGCGCCGGCGGTGTCGCGCAGGTCGAGCATGCCGACCCCGAAGAGCCGCCCCTGGCCGTCGCGGCAGAAGTCGGCGAGCCAGTCGTTGTAGGCGCGCGCTGCCGCCATGATGAGCTGCGGCGCGACCTCGGTCACCCCCGGAACGAGCAAGCCGCGGCTCGGGAAGAGAACGGCAAGGTCGATTCCTTCGAGGTCCATCGCCGCGAAGTGGGAGGGGACGTCATAACCGCGCTCGGCGGCCTCGGCAAAGCGGTCCGTCTCGAAGAGCTTCGTCCTGTCGGCGACCCACTCAGGCTCGGGGATCGGGACGCCGGCGAACTGGAAGTTGCCACCCCTCGGGCGCGAGAAGTCCCATCCAGGCGCCTTGTCACGCAGATCCGGCGGCATGTAGCGCTGCCACAGGTCCGCCGGCTCGATCACGTGCCGGTCGGCGTCGACGACCATCAGCCCGTCTCTCATCGCTTTACCCCGACCGTCTCCTCGAGCCGCTCGCGGTAGGCGTCGATCGCAGCCTTGTCGAGCGGCATTCCCCAACCGGGCTGCCCTGCCATGGTGAACAGGCCCCTGTCCGGCGTCATCGCCCCGCCCTGGAGCTCGTCCCACCAGGGAAAGTACTCGACAACAAGGCCATTCTCCGCCGCCGAGACGAGCTGGGCACTGTACGACGGGGCAGAGTGGCCCGCGACCGAGATGCCGCGCTCGTTCGCCAGCGCGGCGCACAGCAGCCAGCCGGTGGGCCCCCCGATGTGGTGGACGTCGAGGATCGCCACGTCGAGGACGTCTGCGTCGAGCAGTCGGCGGAACTCCGCGACGCTCGAGATCCGCTCCGCCGAGGCGATGGGTACGGCGACGTTGTCCCTCACCCGCCGCAGCTCGGCGACGTTGCCCTCGGCGACGGGGTCCTCGAGCCAGGCGATCTTGAGGTCCTCGACCGCCCGGGCGAAGCTGATCGCCTCGCTCGAGGACATCGACCAGAGGCCGTCGACCATGATCGAGGCCTCCGGGCCGACGGCGTCGCGGACGCGCCGCGCCCTCGCCACGTCGTCGGCAAGCGGCCGCCGCCCGATCCGGAGCTTGACCCCTTTGAACCCCGCCTCGACGAGGCGGTGCGCCGACACCTCCAGCTGGTCGTCGGTCTCGCCCGAGAACAGGCCGTGGCTGGCGTAGCAGGGGACCTCCCTGCCCTCACCGCCTGCGAGCCGCCACACCGGCATCCCGGTGATCTTGCCGCAGAGGTCCCAGAGGGCGAGGTCGACGAGGCTCACCAGCATCTGGACCGCGCCCGAGCCGGGCAGCAGGTCGTGGAGCTCCCCGACGACGGCACGACACGACCTCGCTCGGGCGAACGCGTCCACACCGACGACCGCCTGGCAGGCCTCGGCCATGATCGCGGCGAGGCCGCGCGCCTGGGCGATGCTCTCCAAGCTCAGATAGCTCTCGCCGACGAGGCCGCCTTCGGATTCCACCGAGAGAAGGATCGTGGCGAACTGCGTCCTTGCCTTGAGCCCTCCGCCGACGGGCGCGGTGGGCGGCCTCGGGATGAGGACGACCTCGGTAGCGACCTCGCGGACGGCGTCCTCGGGTGGAGCTTTCCGGTGGCTAGCCGTTGACATAGGCCTGCTGGACGTCGTGGCGGCTTCGCACCTCGTGCATCGAGCCGATGCTCATCACGACACCGCGGGCCATCGCCACCACGCTGTCGCAGATCTCCTCGGCGAAGGCGAGGTTGTGCTCGACGACGACGATGGTGATCCTCGCCGCCGCCAGGGACTTGAGGCCATCCTGGAGCATCGGCAGGATCGCCGGACTGAGACCGGCAGCCGGCTCGTCGAGCATCAGGACCGACGGTCGGGTCATCACCGCCCGCATGATCTCGACAAGGCGCTTCTCGCCGCCGCTCAGGTTCCCGGCCGGCAGGTTCGCCTTGCCGTCGAGCCGGAACATCTCGAGCAGCAGCTGGGCGCGCTCGATCTCGCTTCTCTCGGAGCCTCGCCACGCGCGCGGTCCGAGGAGGACCCCTTTCAGCTTCTCGCCAGCCTGATCCGGCGAGGCGGCCAGGAGGTTCTCGATCGCCGTGAGGCGTGCGAACTCGTGCGGCAGCTGGAACGTGCGCGTCAGCCCGGCGCGCACCCTGCGGTGGGCCGGCATCGAGGAGATGTCGA
>DAHUZG010000242.1 GCA_027306715.1 Acidimicrobiaceae bacterium | reverse complement strand
CGCCTCGATGACGCCCTCGTGCTCGAGCTCGCGGTAGGCGCGCTGCACGGTGTTGGGATTGATCGTCACCTGGCCGACGACCTCGCGCACAGACGGGAGCCGGTCGCCGGGTAGGAGGCTCCCCAGCACCACCGCCTGGCGCACCTGGTCGACCAGCTGGCGGAAGGGAGCGAGCCCGCTCCCCGGATCGAGTCGGAAACGAATCGTCGCTTCGCTGCTGTCCATAGCACCGTACTAGTACGGCAGCACACCTGCTGTCAAGGCTTGGGGATTGCCGTGCCCGTCGACGGCGACCTGGGCGAGGCCTTGGAGCGAGAACCCTGGGAATGAAGGGTCGACCGCCCTAGTCCGGATGAGGTCGAGCTTTCCGCAGTCGAGCGGACGCACCGGTGGTTGTGACATTCAGCGAGCTACTTTCAGGCTGCCGCCTGACACAGATCTGACACAGCAGGACGGTAGCTGGCGGTCAGCAGTGGTAACCAGCGGTCAGCATAATCCCAGCTCAAGGCCACTTGCTTGGCATCCGGCGAGGCACCGTCGGGTGCCTCTGTAGTTCGTGCTCGACTACGACGCCAGGCTCCGCTCGCCGTCCGGCGGCCACAGGCGTCGTGTCGGCCAGGGAGCTCCCGCCGGGCCGACCACGCCGGTCGCGCGCTACCCTGGCGCCCGTCGTTCCCGTCCGTTTCCTCGGACCCGAAGACCCAGGAGGCGGCCCCGTGCAGCGAGACCTCGTGGACCAGGTCGTCCAGGCAGCGGCGAGCGTCGTCGCGAGCGGTGCGATCTCGGCCAACGGGCACGGCAACGTGAGCATCCGCGTGCCGGGCGCCGAGGAGATGTACTTCACCTCCGCCGCTACGCTCAAGGGGCTCACGTCCGGGGACGTCGTGCGCGTCGGGCTCGACGGCACCCTCCTCGAGGGCGAGCTGCCGCCGATCCAGGCGGCAGTCGTGGCAATGCACACTGCCCTCTACGCCGAGCGTCCCGACGCCGGATGCGTGATCCACACACACTCGCCGTACGCGACCGCGCATGCGGTGGCGCACACCGGCATCGACTGCGTCATCGAGGCGATGGCGATGTTCGGCCTCGGCGACGGTGTCCCCGTCACTCGGTACGGCCCGCGCGGCTCCGAGCAGGCGGTCGCCAACATCAAGTCGGCGTTGCGCCCGGGCGTCCCGGCCGTGCTGCTCGCCAACCACGGCGTGCTCGTGTTCCACCGCACGCCGGAGATGGCGGTGGCGATCGGCGGGGTCGTCGAGGAAGCGGCGCAGGCGGCTGTCAACGCCGCGGCGCTCGGTGGCGCTGTCGCCGTGCCCGCCGAGCTGCGGGCTGCGGCCCTGCAGCGGGCGATGGCCTTCGACCGCGCCGGCACGCAGCGGGCGTAGCGCTCAGTCGCCGGGTCGTTGACGGCGCCTCGGCGCGCGGCGACGATGGCCCTTATGAGACGATGGCCCTTATGAAGCGGGCCGCCGACGCAGCACGGGCGGCCGCCGCCCGGTACGTGCGGGTGGACCTCTGGAACGGGTTCGTCGCCGGCGACCCCGTCCGTGTGGCGGGGATCCGTGGCGGGCGCTTCCGGTTCCGTTGCCATGTCGAGAACCGTGTGGCGGGGACGAGCTGGATCGAGCTTGACGAGCTCGAGGTGCTCCGAGGGTCGGGACGCACCGTCGCGGCCGGCGATCAGGGCGACCCGGCTCTTCGGCCACAGGTGCGCCGGGTGCGGGCATTCGCCGAGGAGAGAGTCACGCTGGCGCGAGTGCCGCGGCGCCGGGCCGGCGGCCCAGCGCCCCAGGACCGGGCGGCGGTGCCGGCGCCGGGCGGAGCGGAGGAAGACCCGAGCCAGGGCGTCGCGGGGCCCGAGCGGTCGTGCCAGCTCGCCCTGTTCGACTCGCCGCGCCCTCGGTGAGCTCGACCGCACCCGGCGAGAGCCCCCCTGGCGGCGGACGGCGGGCTTAGCTGGCGGCCCGCCAGCTGTCGGTGAAGCTCCCGCCCCCGCTGCCGAGCGGACTGGCGGCGGCCAGCACCAGAGACGAGCCCGAGCTGCTCACCATGTCGAGAACGGCCGGGGCGAGATCGGAGGGAGGGACCGGCGACGAGCTCGCCGCCGTCGCCGTGGCGCCGGAGAAGCCGGCGGTGCCGAAGTCGCTCAAGGCGCTCAGCGCGCACGAGCTCGAGCAGATCTCCGGTCGCTCGCCGACCCACTCAGCTGAGGAGCGGGCCGGCGACGACCACGCGATCGGAGCCGGTGAGTACGACCAGCCGCTGCTCTCGTCGGCGATGGTGAGCGTCCAGTCGCCAGCGGAATAGGCGACGCTCGCCTGCATCAGGTCCCCGGCAAGGACCGGGAAGTCCGCGGGGTTGAGGGCGACCTCGTAGCCGCTGTTCACCGCGCTGTCCCCGTACATCTCGTACCACGCGCCGTAATAGGGCTGGCCGCCGAAGCAGTCCTGCTCGGTGCCGTCCTGCTCGACGGTGCTCGACCCGTAGCCGTCGATCCCTGTCCAGAGCGAGGAGTAGGTCGTCGTCTGGTCACAGGAGACAGCCGGCACCGTCCAGTCGGCCGTGACGGCTGCGTAGGTCTTGCCGTCGCTGATCGCCTGGCCCGACCAGTTCGTGCTCGACGCGGCGACGGTGAGCGCTGCTGGCGTCGTCGCCGCGCTGCCTTGGCTGTTCGAGAAGACTGCCCGGAACAGCCAGCCGTTCTCCGACGACGTCGCGGAGAAGGTGTAGCTCGTGGCTGTCGCTCCGGCCAGCGCCGACCAGCTCCCGCCTCCGTCTGAGGACACCTCCCAGTACACGCTCGGCGCCGGGTCGCCGTCGGCGGCCGCCGAGAACACCGCCTGGCCCGTGCTGACGGTGCTGTAGCCGGTCGGGTCCTCGGTGACCTGCGGCGCCGACGAGACAACGGTCGTCGTCGGCACGGTCGTCGTCGGCACGGTCGTCGTCGAGGTGGTCGGGATCGACGTCGTCACCGGCGCCACTGTCGAGGTGCTGGGAGGCGCCGGCGTCGTCGTGGAGGGCGCCGTCGTGGAGGGCGCCGTCGTGGAGGGCTGCGTCGTCGTGGAGGGCTGCGTCGTCGTGGAGGGCTGCGTCGTCGTGGAGGGCGGCGCCGTCGAGCTCGTGGACGCGATCGTCGTGGGGCGCGCCGCGGCGGGCACGCGGAGCGTCGCGCCCGGCGGGCGAGCGGAGCTCCCCGCGCCCCCGCGGCGGCGAACCGAGAGCCTGACCGCCCTGCTCGTCGCCATGCCGGCCGAGTTGACGAACACCGCCCGCACGAGCATCCCGTCCTCGCTCGTCGAGGTGGTGATGCGAAGCGTCCTCGAGCCTGCCCCGACAAGGGTGACGAATTGCCTCCCGCTGTCGGCGGAGACCTGCCACTGCACGCTCGGCGCCGGAGTCCCGCTGGCGGCGGCGGAGAAGGTGGCGACGGCGCCCGCCGTCGTCGCCGTCGCCACCGGCTCCGCGCTGACCCGCGGTGCCACGTCGGCGGGGCGGCCACCTCGCGGCCCTGCTGAGCCTCGTCCCGTGGCGCTGCGGCCACTGCCGAGCTGGCGGACGACGACCGCTTCGTGGAACCGACGGCTGCCGCGCCTCACGTAGAGGACGAGACGGAGGAGACGCCCCGCGCTGCTCGCCGGCACGCGGACGCGGTGCCGCCAGAGCCCGCCGGCGCAGCGTGTCGCGGCGGCGACCCCGCGGGGCGCGGCGATCGCGCAGGCGGCGCCCGGCGCGACGACGGCGAGGAGGTGCACGTCCCCACCCGATGCCGGGAGGACCTCGGGGCTGGCCGCGAACAGAGACACGAGCGCAGCCGCTCGCAAAGAGCTCGTAGCGGGGCGCTCCGGACCGATCGAGCGGCGCAGATCGATCACGAGCTGCGATCGCGGGGCATGGGGCGCGCCGTCAGGATTCGGGGCCGGCGAGCCGGCGAGAGCGACGGCGAGGCCTGCGGCCAGCACGACCGTCATTGCGCCGAGGAGGGCAGCCTGTCTCGGGGTCCGTGCCGAGACGCCGCTCGCTCCTCCCGGCCGCCGCTCCCAACGCCGGGCCGCGACCGGGTCGGGTTCGCAGCTCACCGCTGGAGCCTACGGCACCCCCTTTCCTCGCCTGAAGAACCAGCGCGCATTCTGGCAAGATCATGCCATCGGGCACGGTCAAGGAGTGTGCCCGAGCCGCTTCAGAAGACCTTGGCCGAGGCGGCGGCCCCGCACACCGTCTCGAGGAGGAGGCGCGTGACGACGTACGGGTCGGCGTTGGCGTTCGGCCGCCGGTCCTCGAGGTAGCCGCAACGCGCCTTCTCGACGTGCCAGGGGATCCGCACCGAGGCGCCGCGATCCGACGGCCCGTAGCTGAAGCGGTCCCACGGGGCGGTCTCGTGGGCACCGGTGAGCCGCTCGCGGATGCCGGCGCCGTAGTTCTCGACGTGCTCGTCGACGTTCTTCCCGAGCGCCTCGCAGGCGGCGATGATGGCGTCGTAGCCCTCCCGCATGGCGGCTGTCGAGAAGTTCGTGTGCGCCCCGGCCCCGTTCCAGTCGCCCGGAACCGGCTTCGCATCCAGGCTGACCTGCACGCCGTGGTCCTCGGCGACGCGGGCGAGCAGCCAGCGCGCCAGCCACAGCTGATCTCCGATCAGCGGCGGAGCGAGCACGCCGAGCTGGAACTCCCACTGAGCCTTCATCACCTCGGCGTTGGTGCCCTCGATCGCCAGGCCGGCCGCGATGCAGGCGACGGTGTGGCGCTCGACGATCTCGCGCCCGACGACGAAGTCGCTGCCGACGCTGCAGTAATACGGCCCTTGCGGGGCCGGGAAGCCGACCTCGGGCCAGCCGAGCGGGCGACCGTTGTTGAAGAAGGTGTACTCCTGCTCGATCCCGAACAGCGGCTCCTGGTCGGCGTAGACGCGCGCTGCCGCGGCGCAGGACGCCCGGGTGTTCGACGGGTGCGGCGTGCCGTCCACGAGCAGCACCTCGCAGAGCACGAGCACGTTGTCGCCACCGCGCAGCGGATCGGCAACGGTGAGGACCGGCTGCAGCACGCAGTCGGACCGGCTCCCCGGCGCCTGGTTCGTGCTCGATCCGTCAAAGCCCCAGATCCCCGGCTCCTTGCTGTCGGCGACGATCTTCGTCTTGCAGCGGAGCATCGGCGTCGGCTCGGTGCCGTCGATCCAGATGTACTCGGCCTGGTAGCTCACGTCCGCTCCTGTCGTCTTCTCGGGCTCGTCTTCTCGGGCTCGTCTTCTGTCGGGTCGTCTGCTTGGGGGTCGGGTCCCGTCGCGTTCTTCGGCGAGGGACGGCGGGTGCTGACGGGACAGCACGAGTGTCGCGGTGGTCCATGTCGCGACGATGACCTCGACGTGAATGCTCCGTGAACCCGGCCGTCAGGTACCATCTCGACCTCGCCGGCTGGCGCACCGCCGGCCGCCGGTGCGCCGGCGCCCGCGGTGCCGGGCCTGGGCTCCGACCGAGGGAGTGGACGATCATCGACGAGGCGACGAGCGCGGCGGCGGCCGCGACGACAGATCAGTTTCCGCCTGTGGACGGGCTTGCCGGGTCGGGCGGGCGGCGCAGCGTCGTCCTCGTCGACGTCGAGGGCAACGAGATCGGCAGCGCCGAGAAGCTGGCAGCACACCAGCCCCCGGGGCAGCTCCATCTCGCCTTCTCGGTGTTCCTCTACCGCTTCGACGGCAAGCTCCTCGTCCAGCAGCGGGCCGCCTCTAAATATCACTTCCCGCTTCTCTGGGCGAACTCCTGTTGCAGCCATCCCTCGCCCGGCGAGGACGTGGTCGCCTCGGCGCAGGCGCGGGTGCGTGAGGAGCTCGGGTACGAGGTCGAGCTCAGCGACGTCGGGACGATCGTCTACCGCGCCGAGTGCGCCGAGTCGGGCCTCGTCGAGCACGAGCTCGACCACGTCCTCGTCGGCTCGGTAGAGGGCGAGCCGAGCCCGGACCCGAGCGAGGTCGCCGACGTCGCCTGGCTCGGCGCCGGCCAGATCTTCCGGCCGGCCGGCGGGCTGCGGCGCGCACCGTGGCTCGTTCCGGCGCTGCTCGTCGCCGAACGCGGCCGCGCCGCGAGCAGGGCGCCGGCGCGCTGACGATCCTCTGAGCGATCGCCGGACCGCCAGCCGAGAGGGGGGCGGCCGCTGAAGGCGGATCGTGCCGGGCTCGTCAACCGGGAGCGTTGACGGCGTTGTCGATCCGGGCGAGGGTCTCGTGGTCGAGCCGTTCGAGCACCTCGAGGGCGCCGAGGTTCTCGCGCACCTGCTCGACGCGGCTGGCGCCGGTGATCACCGTCGAGACGTGCGGGTTGGCCGCGCACCAGGCGATCGCCAGCTGGGCCGGGGTGCAGCCGAGGTCGGAGGCGATGCCGCCGAGGGCGGCGACCCGGCGATGCGTGCGCTCGTCGCCGATGCGGCCCCGTAGCCACTCGTAACCCGCCAGCGAGAGCCGCGAGCCGTCCGGGATGCCGCCGGCGTACTTCCCGGTGAGCACCCCCGACGCGAGCGGGCTCCAGGTCGTGAGGCCGAGCCCGTAGTCCTCGTAGAGCCTGGCGTAGTCCTGCTCGACCTTGCGCCGCTCGAGCAGGTTGTACTGCGGCTGCTCCATCACCGGGGGGCGCAGGTGATGCCGCTCGGCGACCTCGTGGGCGGCGCGGATCTCGTCGGCCGACCACTCCGAGGTGCCCCAGTACAGGGCGCGGCCCGAGGCGACGATGTCGCTCATCGCCCATACCGTCTCCTCGACCGTCGTGTCGGGGTCGAAGCGGTGGCAGAACAGCAGGTCGACGAAGTCGAGGCCGAGACGCTCGAGCGAGCCGTCGATCGCCTGCAGCAGGTACTTCCTGTTGAGGGTGTTGTTCATGTTGACGACGTCGCGGTGCAGGCCCCAGAACAGCTTGGTCGAGACGACGTAGCTCCGGCGGGGCCAGCCGAGCGCGGCGATGGCGTCGCCCATGATCTGCTCCGAGTCGCCCCCGCCGTAGGACTCGGCGTTGTCGAAGAAGTTGATCCCTGCCTCGTACGCCGCCTGCAGGCACTCCTCGGCGGTCCCGCCGGCGAGCTGAGACCCGAAGCTCACCCACGAGCCGAACGACAGCACGCTCAGCTTGAGCCCCGACCTGCCGAGCCGCCGGTACGTCATCTCCATCGCCTGCCGCCTCTCTCTCGTCCTGCGCGGCCCGGTCGTCCTGCCCGGCCCGCTGACTTGCCCGGCCCGCTGACTTGCCCCGCCCGCTGACTTGCCCCGCCCGCTGATGCCCGGCGCCGGCGCCCGCTGATCGAAGCCGGCGGTCGCTTCACGGCGAGTCTGCGACGCCGGGCGCCGGCGTCGCAACTCGGAGCGGCCTGCGGCGGCACGAAGGCTGCCCCGGCGGCCCGGCACGCTTTACCCAGGGTGACGTGAACGCGTCGCTGACACGGTCGCGTCATCTTCGCGAGCGCACCTCTGTGTCGCCGGCCCAGCTCAGGCGGTCCGGTGAGACAGCGAGGCGCCAGCGCGACCGTGCCACCGGCGCTTGGGTCCTTCGGCTCTCTCGCGTGACGGCCGTTAGGGATCTGTCAACTCTGCCAGCATTCAGGAAGGACACCAACGGTGGGATTGCGTACGACATCCAACAGACGGCCGAGGCAGGTCCTCCCGGCGCCACCGCCGCTCCGGCGCGCAGCGCTCGTCGTCGCGCTGCTCGCCGCCGCCGTGGCGGCCCCGATCCTCGCCGTCGTTACGGCCGCGAGCGCCTCTGCCCCGCCGGTCACCTATTCGAGCCAGATCACCATCCCGGCTCCGCCGGCGTCGAACTTCTCCGGCGCCAGCGCCGGCGGTGACGGCTGGGCCGTCGCGCTCAGCTCGACCCAGCTGTTCAACGTCTTCCACCACCAGACCTACCTGGCAGTGAACTGCCACAACCAGAGCGATGCCTCGACGTGCGCCGGGTACCCGAAGACGATCACCGACACCAGCGGCAACGGGTTCTCCACCTCGGGTCAGCCCGGCCTCTACCTCGACCAGGCGACAGGGCACCTGTTCGTCTACGCCACCCGCATCAGCGACTCCACGGCGGGGGTGGTCTGCATCGACACCACCCAGCCGGCGAGTGACGCCGATCCGTTCTGCGGCTTCACGCCGCTCTCGGCGGTCGGCGACGCCCCGCTCAACAGCGCCGGCTGGTCGGGGATCACCGATCCGGCTCTCGTCGGCAGCGACTGGTACGCCTTCAACGACGTCGCCGGGACCCCCTCGGGCACGAAGGACGAGCTCATGTGCTTCGACGTCAGCACCGGCGCCGCCTGCGCAGCCCAGCCCTACCAGGTGGCCCTCGGCACGACCTCGGTCGCGCTGCCGACCCCGAGCCCGGGGATCGTGGCGAGCGGGGGGCTCGTCGTGATCGAGGTCGACAACAGCTCCAACCTCGAGCTGACGTGCTTCGACCCCTCGACGGGCACCACCTGCGCCGGGAGCTGGCCGGCCGCCGCCTCCACCTACGCCGGCGGAGACCCGTTCCCGCTGCTCGACTCGTCGGGCAACGAGACCGGCGTCTGCGTGCCCAACGGCAGCGACCCCTGCTTCAACCTGAGCGGCGCCAGCGTCACCACGCCGCTGGGGCTCGGCTCCGTCGTGACCCAAGACGCCACCTGGGACGGCACGGCGGCGGTCGTCGGCACGAACATCTACGTCCCGAACGGCAACGACAACTCGGTGCAGTGCTACGACTTCGCCACCGACGCCTCGTGCGCCAACTTCCCCTTGGCGCTCGGCAATCTCAGCCTGCTCTACACCGTCAACCCCGACCCCTACCGGCCGACCTGCCTGTGGGTCAACTCCAACGGCGGCACGGACCAGATCCAGAGCTTCGACGCCATCACCGGCGGGACCTGCGCGCAGGCCCCGATCCGCATCCAGGCCTCGAGCTTCGTCGCCCCGCAGGTCGCCTGCGTCCCCTCGTCGTTCACCTCGCTGCAGGTGCTCTCGCCCTCGCCGAGCGGCTACACGAGCGGCACGGTGAGCTTCGAGAGCTCGAACTTCCTGCCGATCGCCGGCGTCGGCACCTACAACCTCGACTCGACGGGGAGCGTCGACCTGAGCTCGCTGGCGCTGCCGACGACCGACGCGCTGCCGCAGTTCGTGCTCACCTTGAGCGGGGTCAGCGGTGGCCTCGGGTCGGTGACGGTGCAGATCAGCTGGGCCGGCTCGTACGACCCGAGCTGTGTCACGCCGTCGGCGACGGTGTCGGGGGCGACCGCGCCCGGCGCACCGACAGGCGTCGGCGCCACCGGGGTCTCGGGAGGGAGCTCGGTCTCCTGGACGGTGCCGGGCTCGGACGGCTACTCGCCGATCGAGAGCTACCTCGTCACCGCCAGAACCAGCAGCGGCGCCTCGCTCGGCACCTGCACCGCGACTGCTCCTGCGACGTCCTGCACGGTGGGCGGCCTGCCCGACGGCGGCCCGTACAGCTTCTCGGTCGTCGCCGTGAACGCCGTCGGCGACTCGCCGGTTGCCACCGGCAGCGGCTACGCGGGCGTCCCGGCGGCGCCGCAGCCACCGACCGCCGTCCAGGCGAGCGCCGGCGTCGGCTCGGCGTCGGTCTCGTGGGCGGCGCCTTCGGATACCGGGAGCGAGGCCCTCAGCTCCTACCTCGTCACTGCCTACGACGCCTCCGGCAGCCCCGCCGGCAGCTGCTCGGCAACGCCGCCGGCGACGTCGTGCACCGTGAGCGGCCTGACCGCAGGAGAGGCCTATACCTTCGCCGTCGAGGCGGTGAACTCGGTCGGCAGCTCGGCGCCGAGCGCCCCGAGCACGCCGGCGATCCCGCTCGCCCCGCCAGCGTCGACCCCCCAGCCCCCGTCGCCGCCCACCGCCCCACCGGCTCCGTCCCTTCTCCACTCGAGCCTGCAAGCCGGCTCGCGCCATTCGGCGAGCCTCGTCGTCAACTGGAGCGCTGTTCCAAGCAGCGCCGGGGGAGCGCTCGAGTACCTCGTCACGGTCGAGCCGGGAGGCAAGACCTGCACGAGCACCTCGACGTCGTGCACGGTGAGCGGCCTCGTGCCCGGGGTGAGCTACAGCTACACCGTCGTCGCCAGCGCGGGGGGCGCGTCGAGCGAGTCGACTCCGCTCGACGCCGGCTCGCCACGGCTCACGGCCAAGGCGGCGCCGCTTCGCATCACACCGAGCTCTGCGCCGGTGGCGCTGCGCTGTGCCGACCAGTCCTGCATCGGCACGGCCAGCATCTCGGTCGCCCGGCCGCTGATGCGCCATGGGTTCCAGGTCGGCTGGCGCCACCTCGTGCTCGCCAGCACCCGCGTCGAGCTCGCCGCCGGCCAGCGTCTCACCCTGAAGCTGATCGACACCCTGCTCGGCAAGAAGCTGTTGCCTCGCCAGATCCGCTGGTGGATGGCGCACCAGCCGCGCTTCCGGGTCACGCTCACGACCTCGATCGTCGGGCGCCCGACCGGCCACCGGCCGGTGTACCTGCGCTGAGAGCAGGGGAGGCCCTCCGGTCCCGGCGGCGATCCGGCCCGCCGGGACCGGCGCGCGGCCGGGACCGCGTGCCGACGCCGTGCTCGGTCGCCGCTCAGCTGACGAGGACCACCTTGCCGAGCTTGGCGCCGGCGCTGAAGCGTTCGTAGGCGCCCTCGACGTCGGAAAAGGGGAACGTCGCGGCGACGAGGACCCGGCACCGCCCCGCTGCTACGAGCGGCAGGACGTGGTGCTCGAGCCGGCGCATGACAAGGGCCCTCTCCTCGATCGCCCGGGCGCGCAGCGTCGAGGCGGAGATCCTGCCCCGGCGGCGGGCGAGCTGTCGCAGGTCGAGCTCGGCGCGATGCCCGGCGCTGTGGCCGATCACGACGATGCGACCACCGACGGCGAGGTTGGCCACGTCCTCGGGCAGGTTCGGCGCACCGACCAGCTCGAGCACGACGTCGAAGGGGCCTCGGGCGGGAACCTCGTCCGGCGCCACGGCGAGGGCGCCGAGCTCGCCGACCGCGCCACGCAATGAGTCGTTCCGCACGCTCGCGACGACCTCCGCTCCCGCCGCCAGCGCCAGCTGGGTCGCGGCGAGGCCGACGCCGCCGGCAGCGCCGGTGACAAGGAGCCGCTCGCCGGCCCGGAGCTGGCACTGGTCGAAGACGGCGTCCCAGGCGGTGCAGTAGGTCTCGGGCAGCCCACCGGCCTCGGCCCAGCCGAGGCCGGTGGGGATGGGCGCGGCGAGCCGTTCGTCGAGCCTGCAGAGCTCGGCCTGCGCACCGCCGGCGACGAGGGCGAGCACCCGGTCGCCGGCGGCGAAACGGCTGGCGAGCGGCCCCGTCGCCTCGACGGTGCCGGCGAGCTCGAGGCCCGGGACGTCGACCGGAACGCCTGGCGGCGCCGGGTAGTTGCCGGCGAGCTGGTGGATGTCGGCGCCGTTCAGCCCGGCTGCTCGCACCCGGACGAGCAGCTCGGATCCGAGCGGCTCCGGGTCGGGGTACTCACGCCAGCTGACGGTGTTGTCGGAGATGACCGCGGCATGCACGCCGACGAGGTTAGAAGCCCGGCAGCGGCCCGGCGTGCCTCAGGGGCTCCCCGCCCCGACGGCCCCCGACCACACCGGCGTGAACTGGATGACGGTGCCGGTGTCGATCGCCTGGATCGCCGTGTCAGAGCCGTAAGGGCCCGAGCCCACGTACATGATGACGTGGTAGATGTAGCCGCCGCTCCCGTAGAAGACGAGGTCGCCGGGCTGCAGGTCCGAGAGCGACACGTGCGGGATGACGGCGTACTGCTCGGCCGCGCTGTGTGGCAACGAGACCCCCGCCTGGCTCC
>DAHUZG010000239.1 GCA_027306715.1 Acidimicrobiaceae bacterium | reverse complement strand
ATGCGCTGCTCGACCCGCGCGTCCGGCTGCACTGACACCTCGAAGGAGGGGACCGGCACCTCGAAGGAGGGGACCGGCCCCCCGGAGCTGCCCACTTGACAGGCACCGACTCGCGGCCGGAGACTTTCGAACAGATGGGCGGATAGCGAACGCAGCGGCGTCACCTCCAACCGGTGCCGGGGCCGCGCCCAGCTCTCCGTCGGCGATTGGCGACGGACCGCGCCGGGCGGGCCAGGCAACAGCACGTGAGGAGGGGCACGATGTCGACGAGCGAGAGGCCCGCACAGCACCTGACGGGCCGGCCATCCGAGCGGCGCTTTGCACGCCCTCTGGCAGCGCTGCTGCTGGCGGGCCTCACGCTGGGCGGCGTGGCAGCGGTGGCCACCGGAGCAGCGAGCGGCGCAGGCGCGGCAACACGGCGAGCGGCCTCGCCCGGGGCCTCCCGCTACGGCGGCACCTTGTACATGGTCGGCACCGGCGACATCGACTACATGGACCCGAACATCTCCTACTACACGGTCGGATACGAGAACCTGCGCCTGTGGGACCGGCCGCTCATGAACTACCCGGCGACGCCGGGAAAGACGACCAACCTCGTGCCCGATCTCGCCGAGGCGCCGCCGAAGGTGACCGACCACGGTCTCAAGTACTCCTTCACCATCCGCAGGGGCGTGATGTGGGACACGACGCCGCCGCGTCAAGTCGTGGCCGGAGACGTCGTGCGCGGCCTCGAGCGCGCCTGCAACCCGGTCAAGCCCTCCGCCGCCCTTCCTGACTACGAGGCCCTCGTGGCGGGGATGGAGAGCTTCTGCAGCGGGTTCGAGAGCGCCAAGCCGACGCTCCCGGCGATCAGCGCCTACCTGAGGACGCACTCGATCTCAGGCGCCCGCGTCGATCCCGCCAACCCGCTCACGGTGGTCTTCACCCTCACCCACCCGGCGACGTACTTCCCTGCCCTCACCACCCTCGGCGGGTTCCTGCCGGCTCCGGTCGAGTACCTCCAGTACCTGCCGACGAGCCCTGCGCTCGCCGCCCACACGATCTCCGACGGGCCGTACAAGATCCAGAGCTACAACCCTGGCCGCAGCATCGTCTATGTCCGCAACCCCGTCTGGAAGGCCTCGCTCGACCCGATCAGCAAGGCCTACGTGAACAAGATCGTCGTCGACGAGACGGTCAGCGCCTCGACGGCCCTGCAGGAGATGGAGGTCGGCTCGCCGACCGCCGACCTCTACTGGGGTGACACCGAGCCGCCGACCGCCAACGTGCCGGCCCTCCTTGCCAGCCACGACTCCCGCCTCGTCCTCGGCTCCACCGACGGGCTCGACCCGTTCCTCATCTTCAACTTCGCCGACCCGAACGAGGGCGGGGCGCTCAAGCAGCTGGCCGTGCGCCAGGCGATCTCCTACGCCATCGACCGGGCCGAGCTGATCAAGGACGCTGGCGGCCCGCAGCTGTCGCCGCCGCTCAGCCAGCTGCTCCCCTCCGACGTGCTCGGCTACCAGAGCTTCGACCTCTATCCCTACAGCACGGCCAAGGCGAAGAAGCTGCTGGCGGGAAGGCACCTCAGCCTGAAGCTGCTCTACCAGGCCGACAACCCGGTCCAGGCGAAGATGTTCCAGACCGTGCAGTTCGAGCTCTCCCAGATCGGCATCACCGTCACCGGCGTCGGCGTGCCGACGGCGGACATCTACACCAAGTACCTGCTCGTGCCCTCGGTCGCCAAGCGGGGCGTCTGGGACCTCTCCTTTGACCAGTGGTTCCCCGACTGGTACGGCAACAACGCCGTCAACTACTTCCTCCCGATCTTCGCCACCTCCTCTGAGGCACCGGCCGGCGCCAACCTCGGGCTGTACTCCAACGCCGCGCTCGACAAGCTGATCGTCGCCGGGGAGGACGCCACGAGCGCGAGCGCGACAGCAGCCATCTGGCGCGAGGCCGACCACCTGATCATGAGCCAGGCCGTCATCTACCCGATCAACACCTCGAACTTCGCCACCTTCCACTCGAGCGCCGTGCACGGAGCGGTCTACGTGCCGATCATCCAGGCGATCGATCCGACCAACGTCTGGCTGTCGAAGTAACCCTTGGTGCTGCTCACCTCGTTCCAGAGCCAGCCGAGCGGGGGGGCGATGCGCTACCCCGAGCTGCTCGAGGCAGCCGCGTCGCTGATCGCCGAGGTCGGGATGAGCGATCGCGTCGACCTCGGCTGTGAGAGCGGGGCGCAGAACCGGCTCAACCGGGCGCAGATGGACTCGCTCAGCTTGAGGACCCGCATCCTCGGCGCCGTCCCGGCGACGACGGCGACCGAGCTCTTCGGCGCCCGCCTCAGCCTGCCGATCGTCGCCTCGGCGCTGTGCGCCTCGCGCATCCTCGAGGCGATCGCCGCTGCCTCCGCCGGCGGCACGCTGTCGCGCCCGCTGCCCTGGGACGGCGACTACCTCGAGGCGATCGCCGGCGGCCTCGCCGACGCCGGGACGGCGATGTCCACCGGCTACATCAGCGAGGAGCAGCTCGCCCGCGTCGTCGACTGCGGTGCGCCGGTGATCCACATCGTCAAGCCGCACCGCGACAACGAATGGGTCCTGCGCCAGCTCGAGCGGGCCGAGCAGCTCGGCTGCGTCGCCGTCGGGATGGACATCGACTCCTCGTTCAAGGAGAAGGCCCACGACGAGGTGCCGGCGCCCGCCGAGCTCACCCACAAGACCCTCGAGGAGATGAGCCAGTTCATCGCCGCCACCTCGCTCCCCTTTGTGATGAAAGGCATCCTCAGCGCCGAGGACGCCGTCGTGGCACGAGACCTCGGCGCTGCCGCGGTGATGGTGAGCCTGCACGGCGGAGAGGTGATCGACCACGCCCGCCCGGTGCTCGAGGCGCTGCGAGAGGTGCGTGGCGCTGTCCCCGAGCTCGTCGTGCTCGCCGACTCGGGGTTCCGCCGTGGCGCCGACGTCGTCAAGGCGCTCGCTCTCGGCGCGAGCGCCGTCGGGATCGGGACGCTGCTCGTGCTCGCCTGTGCCGCCAACGGCCGTGCCGGGGTACGCGATCTGCTGGCGGTGCTCGAAGAGGAGCTCGGGCGGACGATGTCCTACCTCGGCTGTCCCGACGTGAGGTCGATCGACGAGGGTGTCCTCGCCGGCGCGCGGTAGGCGCCTTCGCGAGGCTGCCCGCCGGCCGGCACGTCTGCCCGACGGGGAGCATCATGATGTTATGATGCGGAGATGCGGACGACGGTCGATCTCCCGGACGACCTGCACCGCCAGGCCCTCGGCATCGCCCGAGACACCTCGCGCAGCCTCAGCGCGACGATCGCCGAGCTGATCCGCCGCGGCCTTGCCGCCAGCAGCGGCCCGTCCTCGACGGCCATCGCCACGAGCAGCGTCACCAACCTGCCGGTGATTCGCGTCGGCCGCGTCGTCACGACCGAGGACGTGCGTGCTCTCGAGGACGACTCGTGGTGACGGCCCGCAGGCCGAGCGGCGTGACAGCGCTGCTCGACGCCAACGTCCTCATCGCCCTGCTCGTCGACGACCACGTCCACCACGCTGTCGCCGAGCCGTGGTTCTCTCGGCGTGGGGGCCCCTTTGCCACCTGCCCGATCACCGAGGGAGCTCTCGTCCGGCTGCTCGTGCGGTCCGGGCAGCCTGCCGCTGCGGCGCAGGCCGTGCTGGCGGCGCTGTGGTCGGACGAACGCCATCGCTTCTGGCCCGACGACCTCGGCTACGGGGCCGTCGAGCTCGCCGGGGTCGTCGGCCATCGCCAGGTGACCGACGCCTACCTGGCGGCACTGGCGCGACATCGCGGCGGCGAGCTGGCATCCTTCGACGACGGCCTGGCGAGCGCGCACCCCGACGTGGTGCGTCTCGTCCCGCGCCGCTGAGCGCCGTGGGACCGGACGGCCAGGCGACAGGAGCTCGCCGTGACCTTCTCGCCGTGACCTTCTCGCCGTGACCTTCTCGATCGTCGCCTGTGACCCGGCGAGCGGCTCTTGGGGCGTGGCCGTCGCCTCGAAGTGCCTGGCGGTCGGCCACGTCGTCCCGTGGGGAGCCGCAGGCGCCGGGGCGATCGCCACCCAGGCGCTGGCGAACGTCAGCTACGGCCCGCGCGGGCTCGACCTGCTGCGAGCGGGGCGGACCGCCCCGGGCACCCTCGAGGCTCTTGTCAAGGACGATCCCCTGGCGTCGCGTCGCCAGGTGGGCGCCGTCGACGCCGCCGGGCAGCCGGCGAGCTACACCGGTGACGAGTGCCTGCCCTGGGCCGGCGGCATCGTCGACGCCGGCGCTACAGGCGCCGGCTCCGGAGTCGCCGTGCAGGGCAACCTGCTCGCCGGCGAGCAGGTGGTGGCGGCGATGCTCGAGGCCTACAGGGCCGGCGCCGACGACGGCCTCTCGCTGCGGCTGCTGGCTGCGCTTCGAGCCGGCGACGCAGCAGGCGGCGACCGGCGCGGCCGGCAGTCGGCGGCGATGCGCATCTGGCGGCAGGACGCCTCCTACGGCGGCGGTCTCGACGTCGCCCTCGACCTTCGCGTCGACGACCACGCCCACCCGGTCGAGGAGCTGGCGCGGCTCGAGCGCCTGCACGTCCTCTACTTCTGCCGTCCCGATCCGGCGGGCCTGCTCGTGCTCGAGGGTGATCTCGCCAACGAGGTCGAGCGGCTGCTAGCAGGAATCGGGCTCGACCCCGCCCGCCGCGGCATGGCGGCCGCGCTCGAGGAGTGGGTCGGGACCGAGAACTTCGAGGAGCGCCACGTGCCGGGCCGGATCGATCCGCTGGTGCTCGAGCACCTCCGCCGGGCGCCAGCAGCAGCTCTCTTCGATGCCCAGCAGACGGAGCCCTGAATGCCCCTGTCGCGCCCGGGCCGCTGCCGCCGGTCGGTCATTCCCCGCTCCCGAGGCTGACGAGCTCGCGCAGGTCGGCGTTGGAGAGCTGGCCGATCCAGCTCTCGCCGGCGCCGACGACCGACTCCGCGAGGGCGCGCTTGCGCTCGATCATCTCGGCTATGCGGTCCTCGAGGGTGCCCTCGGCGACGAGGCGGTGGACCTGCACCGGGCGGTCCTGACCGATGCGGTGGGCGCGGTCGGTCGCCTGCTCCTCGACGGCGGGGTTCCACCAGCGGTCGAAGTGCACGACATGCGTCGCCCGCGTGAGGTTGAGCCCGACCCCGCCGGCCTTGAGAGAGAGGAGCATCACCGGCGCCTCGCCGGCCTGGAACGACGCCACGAGCGAGGCCCGTCGGGCGACGGGGACCTTGCCGTGCAGGAACAGCACCGGCACCCCGAGGTCGGCAAGGCGCGCCTCGACAAGGGCGAGGCACTCCACGAACTGGCTGAAGACGAGCACCGACTCGCCCTCGGAGACGATCACCTCGACCAGCTCCTCGAGCACCGCCAGCTTCCCCGAGCGCCCCGCCAGCGGCCCGTGCTGGTGCAGGTACTGGGCGGGGTGGTTGCAGATCTGCTTGAGGACGGTCAGCAGGCGCAGCACGAGCGCCTGGCGGGCGATCCCGCGCTCCCCTTCGATCGCCGCCATCGCCTCGCGCACCTCGGCCTCGTAGAGCGTCACCTGCTCGGCGGTGAGCGGGACCGGCACGTCGCTCACCATCCGCGCCGGCAGGTCGGGGGCGACCCCGGGGTCGACCTTCCGCCGCCGCAGGACGAAGGGGCGGATGACCCGGGCGAGGCGCTCTGTGGCCGTGGCGTCGTGGTGCTTCTCGATCGGCGTGGCGACGGTGCGGACGAAGCGCTCGAACGGCCCGAGCAGGCCGGGAGTCGTCCAGTCGAGGATCGACCACAGCTCGGCGAGGCGGTTCTCGACCGGTGTGCCGGTGAGCGCCAGCCGGACCGGCGCGGTGATCGCCCGGAGCGCCCTCGCCGTCGCCGTCTCGGCGTTCTTGGCGTGCTGGGCCTCGTCGGCGACGACGAGGCTGAACCTCGCCTCCGCCAGCTCGGCGGCATCGCGCCGGGCGATCCCGTAGCTCGTCACGACGAGCTCGCCGGGGTCGAGCTCGGCGAGGGAGCGACCGGCGCCGTGGTAGCGGCGCACCGGCACCTCCGGTGCGAAGCGGCGGACCTCCCGCTCCCAGTTGGCCAGCAGCGACGTCGGGCAGACGACGAGCGTCGGCCCTGACCCTGCGGCGGCGCGGTGCAGGTGGAGGCAGATCAGCTGCAACGTCTTGCCGAGGCCCATGTCGTCGGCGAGGCAGCCGCCGATGCCCGAGCTCGTCATCGCCGCCAGCCAGCTCACCCCCCGAACCTGGTAGGGGCGCAACGTCACCCCGCCCGCCAGTCCCGGGGGCGTCCCGAGCTCGCGCCCCTCGGCGCCGGAGAGCGCCCGCAGGCGCTCGGCGAGGTCGGCGAGCGCTCCGACGGCGACGACCGCCAGCTCGACTCCGTCCTCCTCGATCGTCCCGCCGAGCAAGAGGCCGAGCGCCTCGGCGGCCTGCAGGCGCCGTGCCCGGCGCGCCCGCAGCCGCTCGACGAGGGCGGGGTCGACGGCGACGAAGCGACCGCGCAGCCGGACAAGGGCGCGCTTCGCCTCGGCGAGCTGATCGATCTCGGTCTCGCTCAGCACCTCCCCGTCAAGTGTCGCCTGCCAGGAGAACTCGACAAGAGCGGTGAGGTTGAGGCCTCCTTCGACGACGACTCCCGGCGTCGGGGTGAGCACGCCGCGCAGCTCGATCCCGGTGGAAAGGATCTCCGACGGCCAGAGAAGGGCTACCCCCGTGCCGGCGAAGCGCTCGGCACCGTCGGCGAGCAGCTCGGCGAGCGTGTCCTCGTCGAGGCCGAGGGCGCTCGGCGCCTTCTCGTGCAGCAGCTGCTCGGCCGGCGGCCAGGCGCGGGCGATCCGGCGCAGCGCCCGCAGCAGGTCCGACTCGGCGTCGGTGCCGAATCGCGAGAGGACCGCGGCGGGGGCCGAGAACAGCTCGGCGGCGTCGACGACGAGGCTCGACTCGGCCCGGCTCGTCAACTGGACCACCGCCCGTGCCGCCGGCGCCTCGAGCGGCTGGGCCTGCGGGGGGCCGGGGGCGGCACTGTCGAGGGCCGCGTCAAAGCCGCCGGCCGGCATCAGCTCGATCCGCAGCGCGACATCGGCTCCCGCCGCACCGTCGAGGCCGGAGGAGGCGTCAGCGAGCCAGGGGCGGAACCCCTCGGCGTGCACCGGCGCCTGCGAGGCGAAGGCGGTCGGCGTGCCGCCAGCGCCGGGCGGGGGCGCCAGCAGGAGCGGAGCGGCGGCGGTGCGGACGAGACGGTCGGCAAGGGCGTCCCAGGCGGCACGGACGAGGTGCTCGGGGGAGGCGAGCCGGACGGCGCCGGCGCCCTCGGCGCACACCGCGTGGGCGTAGGGGTCGAAGGCCGCCGCCAGCTCGGCGAGCATCCGGCGGTCGGGCGGGTCGAGCGGTCCGACGCGCCAGGCGTCGTGCCCGCCCGGCGTCACCGCCGGGTACAGCCGGCCGCGTGCGATCAGCGCCAGCCCGGCTCGAAGCGCTGCTGCCCAC
>DAHUZG010000236.1 GCA_027306715.1 Acidimicrobiaceae bacterium | reverse complement strand
CCCTGTCGACGCCGACGACGAGCCGGCGGCGGAGCTGGTTCCGCGGCCGGTCGAGCCGGAGCCGCTCGAGCCGGAGCCGGTCGAGCCGGAGCCGGTCGAGCTGCCCCCCGAGCTCGACTGGGAGGTCGAGGAGCCCCCGCCCGAAGAGCTGCCCGAGCCGGAGGCCGGCGGTGACGACCCGGCCGTGGTCGAGGTCGAGCTCGACCCGGCGGCAGTCTTCCCGAAGGCGCCGGCGCCCAGGGTGAGCGGCGTCGAGCTCGTGTGGAAGCCGAGCACCACAGCGAGCCCGGCTCCGGAGGCGACGACGACGATCGGGGCCCGCCTCATCGTCGCACGGTCTTGGCGGGCGCGGGCCGTGTCGCTGGTCGGGCGGCGGGGCCGCAGGCGGGGTCAGAACGCAAAGCTCTCACGATGGATCCGTTCCTCCGGGACGCCGAGGTGACGAGCAGCCGCGACGAGGTGGTCCGAGAAGCCCTCCGGACCGCAGACGTAGACGTCCCGGGTGGCGACGTCCGGGACGAGCCGGCGCAGCAGTCGCCGGTCGAAGCGCACGCTGTCACGCGATCCGAGCACCTCGTGCACCCGCCCGCTGCGCGAGCGGACAAGGGCCTCGAGCTCCTGGTGCAGAACGAGCTCCTCGCGCCGCGAGGCTCGAAGCACGAGCGAGACGTCGGCTTCGATGGGAAGATGCTCGAGGATCGCCCGGATCGGAGTCACACCGACGCCGGCCCCGACGAGCAGCACGCGATCGGAGCCGCGGCGCCGGCCGGTGAACACCCCGTAGGGCCCCTCGACGGCGACCCGGGTGCCGGGTCGGAGGGTGCCGATGCGGCGGCCGGCGTCCCCTTTCGTCCCGATGGTGATCCGAAGGTACGGCGGGACCGGGAGCGCCGACAGCGAGTAGGGATGAGCCTGCCACCACAACCCGCGGGCGAGGAAGCGCCATTGGAAGAACTGGCCGCCCTCGACCCGCAGCCTGTCGAGACGGCGCCCCGAGAGCACGAGCGAGACGGCGTCAGCCGATGCCGGGGTCACCGAGACCACCCGTAGCTGGTGGCGCAGGGTGCGCCAGAGCGGCAGGCCGAAGCGGAAGAGGATCACCGCAGCTGCCGCAGCGCCCCAGGCGGCGCTCCAGATGAGCTGGGTGAGCGGGTGACCGATGAACGAGATCCCGGTATGGATCTCGTGGGCGAACGACAGCCCAAGGGCAAGATACAGGTAGAGATGCACCGTCCACCAGGTCTCGTAGGCAAGGTGCGAGCGCGCAAAGCGCCACGACGTCACACCAGCCAGCAGCAGCAACCCGAAGGCGACGACAGCAGCGAGAACGTCCGGGTACGAGCGCACGAGCGTCCGTGCCTCCGACCAGAACCCTGTGCGACCCGCCTCGGCGTACCCGAGGGTGACGAAGAAGCCGTGGCAGGCGATGATCACGATCGGCCACCCACCGATCTTGCGGTGCCAGCGGGTGAGGCGGTCCTGACCGGCAGCGCGCTCGAGGAGCGGGATACGCGCCATCAAGAGCACCATCAGCAGCATCAGGTACGCTCCGAGGAGCCCCGAGAGCTCTCCGGCGAATGTCGCGACCCCGCCGGGAGCACGAAGCGCACCGAGAGACTCGGCGCTGATCGCCAGGGCGACCACGGCGCCGAGGCCGAGGCCCGCCAGCGCCGCGGCGACGTCGAGGACGAGATGGCGGCGGGCGCGCGAGAAGGCGCCTTCGGGGGCGACCGGGCGCCGGGCGCGCGGCGGGCGCCTCTCTGGCGTCTGAGTGCCTGCGCGCACGGCCACGGTCGGCGCTCCGCCGGTGCCCGCCTGTGCCGGCCGACGACCGGGCGCGGGGCGGGCTTGCGTCGTGATGGCCACCTCCTCAGGATCTCACCGCCCTATCAGCGCGTGCCGTGGCCCAGCTGAGAGCTGGCTGAGAGACATCTCCTCAGCTGCATCCTCAGCTGCGACGGATCGGAGCTGCCCGCGTTCACCTCGGCGTCAGGATGACCCTTTAGGCTGTAGGCGTGCTCCCCCAGGACACGCGCCCGCGACCCTCCGCGCCCGGGCAGCAGTCTCAGCCACCGCGGAACGTCGTTCGCGGGAGGCGTCTCGTCGAGGCCAACGCCCGGCTGACCGGCGCCACCGGAGCGGCGCTGCTCGTCCTCCTCGCCGCCGAGGGTGTGACGCTGCTGCGGATCGGGCCGCTGCTCAACGCCCACGTCTTCATCGGGATGATGCTCATCCCGCCGGTGGTGCTGAAGATCGGTTCGACCAGCTACCGCTTCTTCCGCTACTACACCGGCTCCCCCGCGTACCAGGAGAAGGGCCCTCCGGTGTGGCTGCTCCGGTTGCTCGGGCCCTTCGTCGTCATCTCCACGGTCACCGTGCTCGCCAGCGGGGTGGCGCTGCTCTACGTCTCGGGAGCCTGGCGACAGCACCTGTTGCTCGTGCACAAGGCGAGCTTCGTCCTGTGGTTCGGGGTGATGGCCCTGCATGTGCTCGGCCATGCCCTCGAGACGGCGCGTCTCACCGCTGCCGACCTCTACGCGCGCACCCGGCGGCAGATCGTCGGGGCCGGCCTTCGACAGTGGACCGTCGCCGCCGCCCTCGGCATCGGCTTCCTGCTCGGGTCGCTTTTCGTCGGGCGCGCCGGCCACTTCCTGCTGATCCACGGGTAGAAGGCGACCGGGGCCGACCCCGGCGGGGCCTGGTCGGGGGTCACCGACCTCACCGCCGCACGCGTCGCCACACCGGGCGCGGGATGGCCCGGATGACAAGCGAGAGTGGACCGAGCAGCCGTGGCACCCAGATCACCCGCGCATGCCGCTCCAAGCCGCTGACGAGCGCCTGAGCCACCTTGTCAGCATCGACGGCCAGCGGCTGGGCGGGCAGGCCGGCGGTCATCTTCGTCTGCACGAAGCCCGGCCGCACGATCGTCACCTCGACGCCGCTCCCCGCCAACTTATCGCTCAGCCCCTGCAGAAACCCGTCGAGGCCGGCCTTGGCGGAGCCGTAGACGAAGTTCGCCTTCCGCACACGTACTCCGGCGACGGAGGAGTAGACCACGATGAAGCCGCCTCCCTGCCGAGCGAGTGCCTTGGCGAAGCAGAGCGCAGCAGCCGCGGGGCCGGAGAAGTTGGCAGCGACGAGACCGGCGACGCCGGCGGCGTCGAGCACCTCCAGATCGGCGGTGCCGAGCACGCCGGCCGCCACGACTACGAGGTCGACCCGGCCGAGGCGACGCTCCGCCTCGGCCGGCAGAGCGTCGACGGCGGCCGGGTCGCGCACGTCGAGGACGAGGTGCTGTGCCTCCTCCAGCCCGAGCAGCCGCAGCCCCTCGGCCGCCGACTCGAGATCCCCGACGTCCCGGCCGGCGAGAAGCACACGGCGCAGCCGGCGGCCGGCGAGGCGGTGCAGGAGCGCCACTGCCAGATCCGACCCCCCGCCGACGACCACTGCCGTCTCGGCGAGATCCCCGCGCCCGCTCACGTGCCCGATCCTTGCACCCGCCAGCCTGGGACAGCCGCCGCCGTCGGAAAGGCGGGCGGGGGCGGCGGTGGACGTGCGGCCGCAGCGGGCGGCGGCTGGCCGATCAGCGGGCGGACATTGTGATGAAGTCCCGAGACCACCACGACTGGAACCATCGCGCCGGGCCGCCACTCATCGCCGGCAGGAGGTCGGAGCCGTTGGCCGGGGTCGCCGCCGCCGTCGGCGTCGACGGCGAGTAGACCGAGTAGGACACCCAGTCGGTGTTGATGTCCAACTCCATCGCCCGCACCGCTCCCGCTCGCACGAGCAGGTCGGCGAGGGTGGTGATGTTGAGTGCCGGGCCGCCGACGTAGACGAGGGCCCCATTGGCGGTGACGCCGACTCCCGAGCGCCACACGTAGACGGCGTTGCCGAGGGTGTACCCCCATTGCGAGGTGTCGTTCGGGTTCAGCCCGGGAACTGCTTGGCCGTCGTTCACCAACAGGTCGAGGTTCTGGCGGACGGCGACGACGTCCGGCGTCATCTTCACCTGGCTGCCCCAGGCGCCCACAGTGGCGTCGCCGTTCTTGTAGACAACAAAAGAGGCCGCCCCGGCGCGAAGCGGGATGATCGTCTTGCCGTCGGTGTAGTACCCGCCCTCGGCGTCGGCCATCTGGAAGCCGGCGTTGAAGGCGGTGACGAGGCTTCGTGAGGCGCTCGGCGAGATCGGAGCCGTGAGCGGGTACGGGCCGCCGCCAGGGATCGTGCTGCCGGAGTAGAGCGCCGCCTTGAGAAGGTGCGTGTCCATCCAGGCGACACCGACGACCTGGCTCGTGTGGATGGCATCGGGCCGGAGGAAGGCTTCGTAGACCGCCGGCTTGCCGTCGACGAGCCGGCCGGCGGGGTGCCAATCGCCCTCGCCGGCGATCGGCGGGCTCGCCAGCGGGACGATCGGCTTGGGCGTCGGGAGTGCCACCGGCGCGGCCGGGACACCGGAACCGCTCCGAGAGGCCGAGGGCGGCAGAGAGCCGGCGTGACCGGCCCTCGATCCCGCCGTGGCGGGCTTGACCGGCGGCGGGATGGCGCCCTTCGGGGGGACTCCCCCGACCGGCGGCGGGTGGTGGCTGTACCAGAGGTTCTCAGCCCAGTTGACGACCGGAGCCCCGCCGTGCTCGCGCACCCACTCGGCGGCACGCGCCGGCATCGAGCTGCCGAAGCTCGGGTTGGCGAGCGCGTCGCCGAACGATATCCAAACCGGGGTCAAGCCGACGACGACGACGAGCAGCGCGGTCCTCCACGGGTGGCGGCCGAAGGCCGTGCGGCGCTGCCGCCTCCGCTCTCGCCGCAGGCGGCGGTGGTTCTGACGGCGGCTGGGCGGCTTCGCCCGCTGGTGGGCAGGGCGGGACGGGCGCTCTGTTAAAGGGCGCGGCGGCGGCGCTGGGGCCCGGCGCACCGGGACGCTCATCTCAGGCACCTCGTGTGTTCCAGGGGGTGGATCGAAGCGATCCCGCTCGGGGCGAGCACGCCGAAGTCGTCGGGCGTGCCGAGAAGCCCCGGGCCGGATGTCGGTCGATGCTCGTCGCTGACCTGACACGACTCGTCGGGCTCGAGGATAGCGCCAGCGTTCTCGTCGTCGACGACGGGGCAGCGCCCGTTGCCGAGCGGCTGCCGGGCGCCAGCAGCCCCTGCGGGCGACCCGAGCTGCGGCAGGCGGGCCCGCGACGAGGCGGCAGGCTTCCGCCCGCCCGTCGGGGCTGCACCGGCATCACCGCTCCACCCAGCTGGGCGACGGCCGCGCTCGTCCGCCGGCTTCTCGAAGGCCACGGGCGCAACCTTAGAGACCGGTGCTGACGCGTTAGTGAAGGCGCGCCGCTGTCGCTGCGTCAACGCTTCAAGGGGCGGGAGCTGGTATGACAGGGACGTGCGGCTCCTGCTCGCGGAAGACGACGCGGCGCTCAGCGACGTGCTCGAGCGCGGCCTCCGTGAGGCAGGCTACGTCGTCGACCACGTTGCCGACGGCAACGACGCCCTGGACCACCTGGCGGTCTACGAGTACGCGGTGTGCGTGCTCGACTGGCGCATGCCGGGACGGTCGGGCCTCGATGTGCTGTCCGAGATGCGCCGGCGCCGCAACTCGACCCCGGTGCTGATGCTCACCGCCCGCGACGCACCGACCGACCGGGTCGAGGCCCTCGATGTGGGCGCTGACGACTACCTCGTGAAGCCGTTCGACTACGGCGAGCTGCTCGCCCGCCTCCGGGCCCTGCTGCGGCGCCCGGCGGGCGACCGCAGCGCGAGCGTGGGAGTCGGGACGCTCACCCTCGACCCCGCCGCCAGGTTGGTTCGCGTCGACAGTCGCCTGGTGGACCTGACAGCCCGCGAGTTCGCCATTCTCGAGCTGCTGCTGCGGCGGGCCCCGGCCGCCGTGAGCCGGCGATCGATCGCCCTGCATGCATGGCCCGACGAGTCCGACGCCGTCGGCTCGAACACGATCGAGGTGCACATCGCCCGCATCCGCAGCAAGATCGCCGCCTCAACCGCCCGCATCGAGACCGTGCGCGGCCTCGGCTACCGAGTCGGGAGCGCTTGACGGCCGGGGACGTCCGTGACCGGTGGAACGGCGACTGGCCACAGCCCAGCGCTGAGCGCCGGGCGCCCGACGAGCCGCTCGACGGCCGCAGGCGAGCCCGGGCGGAGCAGCCCGGCGGGGCTCGCGGGCTCCGCTCGAGCGCCAGCGTCGGAGCGGCGCGGCGCCGGGAGCACAGGAGGGCGAGCAAGCTCCCCTCTCGTAGCCTGCGCCGTCATGCCCGCCGCGTGGCACTCGGGGCAGCGGCGATCAGCCTCGTCTTCTACCTGCTCACCGCTGTCGCCGCCGACCTGATCGTGCTCCACCGGCTGGAGGCGCACCTCGACGCCCGGCTATCGGAGACGATGGCGGCCCTGCTGAGCCCCGTCGGCAGGAGACAAGCCGCCCTCGCCGCCACCGCCGATCCCGATGACGCGCCGATCTTCGCCTGGCGGGTCAGCGCCGCCGGCACGGTCACAGCTCTGAGCCCGCCCCCGGTCCCCGCTCTTAGCGCTGGCGTCGCCCGCAGCGCGGCGCAGCAGGGGACGGCGCCGATCAGCAGCACCGTCGGCGGCCGGACGTTCCTCCTGCTCGGGCGGCCGCTCGGGGGCGACGAGGTCGTCGTCGGGACGAGCGCCGCCGAGGTCGCGACGCCACGCGGCACACTCCTTGCTGCCGAGGGTGCACTACTTCCGGTGGTGCTGATCGCGGTGTTCCTCGTCGCCGAGCTGATCGGCCTGCGCGCCGCGATGCCGCTCGAACGGTCGCGGCGCGAGCGGCTCGACTTCACCGCCGACGCCTCCCACGAGCTTCGAACTCCGCTCAGCGTGATCGAGGCCGAGGTCGGCTTGGCGCTCGCTGTCGATCGCGATGCCGAGCAGTACCGCCGCGCCCTCGAGCGGGTGGCAGGCGAGTCGGCGCGCCTTCGCGGCATCGTCGACGACCTTCTCTGGCTCGCACGCGCCGACGCCCTGCCGGACGCGCCGCTCGCCGAGCCCGTGGCACTCGGTCCGATCGTCGCAGCCTGCGCGCGTCGCTTCGACCCGGTGCTCCGCCGCAACGGCGGGACCCTCGAGCTCGCCATCGCCGGCCTGGCCGACGACGACGCCGCGACCCCCGATGACGACGCTCCCACCGCCGAGATCGACCCGGTGGTTCGGGTGCCGCCCGAATGGATTGACCGCCTCGTCTCGGTGCTCGTCGACAATGCCTGTCGCTACGCCGGAGCCGGCGGGACGGTCGAGGTCGGCGTGGGATCGGCTGCCGGGCGGGCGTGGCTTCGCGTCGAGGACAGCGGACCGGGCATCTCGCCTGACCAGCGCGAGGCCGTGAGGCGGAGGTTCCACCGCTCCTCGCAGGTGCCGGGTGGAGCCGGGCTCGGGCTGGCGATCGCCGACACGATGGTGCGGGTGACACAGGGCCGCCTGACGATCCGGCGCTCGCCTCTCGGCGGCGCCGAGGTTGAGGCGAGCTGGCCGCTCGCCCCGCGCTGAACGTCGAGGTGAGCTGGCCGCTCGCCCCGCGACGGACAGGGCGGCGGCGAGCCGCCGGGAGCTCAAGACCTGCGCGTGGGGTGCGGCATGCAGTACTGGTCGTACTCGGCGACGACGATCGGCCCGGCATCCTCGCTGCAGACCGGGCAGCTCGGGTCACGCCGCACCTTGAACGTGCGGACCTCCTCGGCGAGGGCGTCGTAGGCGAGGAGCCGTCCGACGAGCGGCTCGCCGAGACCGAGCAGCATCTTCACCGCTTCGACCGCCTCGAGCGAGCCGATGATCCCACAGAGCACGCCGAGCACGCCGGCTTCGGCGCACGACGGCGCCAGCTCAGGCGGCGGGGGCTCGGGGACGAGGCAGCGGTAGCACGGGCCGACGTAGGGGTTGAAGACCGTGACCTGTCCTTCGAAGCGGAAGATCGATCCGTGCACGACCGGCGTCCGCGTGATCAGCGAGGCGTCGTTGACGAGGTAGCGCGTCGGGAAGTTGTCCGTCCCGTCGACGACGAGGTCGTAGCCTTGGAACAGCTCGAGGATGTTGTCGGCGCCGATGCGCACGTCGTGGGTGACGACGTTGACGTCCGGGTTCATCGCCGTGAGGGTCTTCTTCGCCGAGTCGACCTTCCGATCGCCGACCCGCTCGAGGTTGTGGAGGATCTGGCGCTGCAGGTTGGAGGCATCGACGACGTCCATGTCGACGATCCCGATCGTGCCGACGCCGGCGGCGGCGAGGTACATCGCCGCGGGAGAGCCGAGGCCGCCGGCGCCGAGCAACAGCACCTTCGAATCGAGCAGCTTTTGCTGGCCGGCCTCGCCGACCTCGGGGAGGAGCAGGTGGCGCTGGTAGCGGAGGCGCTGGTCGGCGTCGAGCACCTTCGGGGTGCGCCACTCCCGACCCTCGTCCTTCCAGCGGTTGAACCCGCCCGCCATCGAGACGACATCGGTGTAGCCAAGGTCCTGCAGCGACTTGGCCGCAAACGCCGAGCGTGTGCCACCGGCGCAGTAGACGACGACAAGCCCCGACTTGTCGGGGATCCTGCCTTCGACCTGCACCTCGAGGAAGCCGCGCGGGATGTGGAGAGCCTCAGGGAGCGCTCCCTGCTCGTGCTCGTCAGCCTCGCGGACGTCAAGGAACGTCGCCGCGCCGCGGCGGGCGTCGGCATCGGCGGGCTCGACCTCGCGGATCTCCTGCCTGACCTGGTTGAGCAAGTCCCTGAAGCTCGCCATGGACAGCTCCTTCCGATCCTTCCGAACGATGACAGCGTGGCAGTGTCCGCAGTGCCAGTGGCGGTGCGACCTCCCCGACGCTCTTGAAACACTACCAGCTAGGTCAACATTCCCGACCCGGCCCGCGGGATCGGCGATCGCCTCTGCCGCGGCGAGGCCCGACCCCAGGCCCGGGAGTCCGAGGACCTCCTAACTAAGGGCTCGCCGCGAGACGGCGCACGTCCTCGAGCACGTCGAGCACCTGCTCGCCGTAGCGCTCGAGCTTCACCGGCCCGACGCCGGCACAACGCGCCAGCTCGGCGAGCGTGGAGGGCTCGGCCTCGACGATGCCTCGAAGATGGGCGTCGGAGAACACGACGTACGCCGGCACGTGCTCGGCTGCTGCTGTGGAGCTTCGCCACGAGCGCAGTGCCTCGAAGCCTTCGCCGTCGCCGTCGCCGTCGCCGTCACGGCCGCCGGCGCCAGCGGCAGTCACCGCCGGCCCCCCTCGAGGCTTGCCGCCGGCGGTCACCCTCGCCGTGCCGACGCGAGGCGCCGCCCGGCGCTCGGCCCGCCGGCTCGTCGGGGCGAGGTCGCCGGCTCGGCGGGCTCCCGGGACAGCGGCCGCACGCACCTCGTCGCAGAACGGCGACGGCGCCGCGGAGTCGGCGAGCACGAGCACATCGGTGGCGCAACGGGTGAGAGCGACGTGGAAGACCCGCCGCTCCTCTTCGAGGTCGGATGCGAGACG
>DAHUZG010000233.1 GCA_027306715.1 Acidimicrobiaceae bacterium | reverse complement strand
GGCCTCGGCGAGGCGCGTGCCCAGGCGCTTGCCGCCGCGGTGCGGCTGCGAGACGTCGCCCGCGACCTCCGCCCGCCCGCGCTCGACCAGCTCGGGCTCGTCGCGGCGCTGTCGAGCTTCCTCGCAGAGGTGGACGAGCAGACAACCCTGAGCACCGACATCGAGGTGGCCGGCCCGGAAAGTCGTCTCTCCCGCGACCTCGAGCTGGCCGCGTTCCGGATCGTCCAAGAAGCGGTGCGGAACACCCTCCGACACGCCGGCGCAGCCCAGGTGCGCGTCGATGTCGGGTTCGAGCCCGACGGCCTGGTGCTCGCCGTCACCGACGACGGGCGGGGCTTTGTCCCCGACAACGCCGGCGAGCTCGCCTCGGGCCACCTCGGCCTGCTGGGGATGGCCGAGCGGGCGAGCCTGCTCGGCGGCCGCCTCGAGGTGGAGAGCACCCCCGACAAGGGGACGCTCATCCGCGCCACGCTCCCGCGCCAGCCGCCGGGAAGCGCTCCCGCCGTGTCGCCCCGGCTCGAGGCTCAACGCCACGGTTCGTAGGCTGTGGCGTACCCAGGACTGGGTGCTCCCGGCCCGGGCAGCCGGGCGCCGTCCGGTAACCTGGCGGGCCGTACCCGAGGGAGCCCTGCCTGTGCCCGTCAGCGCCTGCACAATCGTCGCCCGGAACTACCTCCCGGCGGCGCGCGTGCTCGCCACCTCGTTCTTCGAGCACCATCTGGACGGGAGCTTCACGACCCTTGTCGGCGACGACGTCTACGGCCTGGTCGACCCCTCCGCCGAGCCGTTCGACGTGCTCTTCCTCGACGACCTCCCGCTCGACAGCGACGAGGCACGGCGGATGGCGGCGATCTACAACGTCACCGAGCTCTCGACGGCGCTCAAGCCGTGGCTGCTGCGGGCGCTGCTCGACCGCGGCCACGACCCGGTCCTCTACCTCGACCCCGACATCAAGGTCTTCTCCCCGATCGACGACCTCGCCGCCCGTGCCGCCGAGCACGGGATCGTGCTCACCCCGCACGTCACCGCCCCGATGCCGCGCGACGGCAGGTCCAAGTCCGAGACCGAGATCCTCGGCTCGGGGATCTACAACCTCGGCTTCATCGGCGTGAGCTCGGCGGCTGCGGCGATGCTCGAGTTCTGGATGGTGCGCCTGGCGCGCGAGTGCAGGGTCGAGCCGGAGAAGATGCGCTTCACCGACCAGCGCTGGGTCGACTTCGTGCCCGGGATCTGGGAGGTGGCCATCGACCGCAGCCCGTCCTACAACGTCGCCTACTGGAACCTCGACCACCGCAGCCTGAGCTTTGACGACAAGGGCTACCGGGTGAACGGCGAGCCGCTTGCCTTCTTCCACTTCTCGGGCTACGACCCCCGGGCCCCGTGGCTCCTCAGCACGCACCAGGGGGCGCGGCCGCGCATCTTGTTGTCGCAGCACCCGGAGCTGAGGCGGCTCTGTGACGAGTACGCGGCGGACCTCTTTGCCGCCCGGCGTGCCGACGACGGCCCGAGCGACTACGGCTACGCGCACCTCGCCAACGGCATCGCCTTCGACGACACGATGCGCTCGCTCTACCGTGACGCCCTCTTCACCGCCGAGCAGGCGGCGGGCTCCGAGGCCTCAGAGGAGCGCCGTGGTCGCCGGCTTCCCGAGCCACCCCCGAACCCGCTCGAGGTGGGCGGCGACGAGCGCTTCGTCGCCTGGTGCAACGCCCGCCAGCCCGACGGGCCGCCGCTCTCGCGCTACCTCGGCGCCACCTACCGCCGCCGCCCGGACCTGCAGGCCG
>DAHUZG010000231.1 GCA_027306715.1 Acidimicrobiaceae bacterium | reverse complement strand
GCGTGCTCGCCGAGATGGCGGCCCTCGGCCTCGGCGCCACCGAGCTCGGAGCGCTCGGCTACCTCGGCAAGGACTCGGCCGAGATCAAGTCGCTGCTCGAGGCCTTCGGGCTCGGCGCCGTCGGCGGGTTCGTGCCGCTGGTGCTGCAGGACCGGTCGGCCCGGCGCCAACTGCGCGCCGAGGCCGAAGCGGCAGCCCGGCTGCTGTCGGGGGCGGGCGGGACGTACTTCGTCACCGCGGCGGTGCTCGACCACGCCTGGTCCAAGCCGGTCGAGCTCGACGCCACGCACTGGGACGACCTCGCCGGCGGCCTCGCCCTCGTCGAGCGGATCTGTGCCGAGCACGGCCTCGTCCAAGTCCTGCACCCCCATGTCGGAACGCTCGTCGAGCGGTCCGCGCATCTCGACGCCGTCCTCGCGCGCTCGGAGGTCGCCTGGTGCCTCGACACCGGTCATCTCGCCATCGGCGGCACGGACCCGCTCGCCTTCGCCGAGCGCCACGCCGACCGAGTCGCGCTCGTGCACCTGAAAGACGTCGAGGCCTCGCTGGCGGCGCCGGTGCGCCGTCACGAGCTGAGCCTGCTCGAGGCGACGAGAGGCGGGCTGTTCCGCCCCCTCGGCCAGGGCAGCCTCCCGCTCGCCGCCGTCGTCGGCATGCTCGAAAGCCACGGATACCTCGGCTGGTACGTGCTCGAGCAGGACACGACGATCGAGCCGGCGCTCGCCGGCGACGCCGATCCTGCTCGCGAGGTCGAGGCGAGCATCGAGCATCTCCGCTCTGCGCTCGGGTGCGGCGCCGGCGAGGGGGGCTGAGCTATGGCGGCGAGCTGCGTCGGTGTCGGCATCGTCGGAGCCGGGCGCATCGGCACGATGCACGCCCGCCTGCTCAGTGCCGAGGTCCCCGGGGCGCGCCTCGTCGCCGTCTCCGACGCCGTCGGCGAGCTCGCCGACGAGCTCGCCGCGGCCTGCGGGGTGAGCGCCCTCGATACCGCCCAGCTGCTCGGCGACCCGGACGTCGACGCGGTGGCGATCTGCTCGCCGACCGGCACCCACGTCGAGCTGATCACCGCCGCCGCGGCTAGCGGCAAGGCGATCTTCTGCGAGAAGCCCATCTCGCTCGAGCTCGCCGAGGTCGACCGCGCCCTCGACGCCGTCGAGCGTGCGCAGGTGCCGTTCATGGTCGGCTTCAACCGGCGCTTCGACCCGGCGCACCGCGCCGTGCGCGACGCCGTCGCCAGCGGCGTGACGGGACCGCCACACCTGCTGCGGGTGACGAGCCGCGACCCGGAGCCCCCGACGCTCGCCTACGCCAGCAGCTCGGGCGGGCTGTTCCTCGACATGACCATCCACGACTTCGACATGGCGCGCTACGTCGTCGGCAGCGAGGTGGTCGAGGTCTACGCCCGCGGCGCGGTGCGCCTCGTGCCGGCGCTGGCCGAGCTCGGCGACATCGACACCGCCGTTGTCACCCTGGCCCACGAGAACGGCTGCCTCAGCGTCATCGACAACAGCCGGCAGGCTCGCTACGGCTACGACCAGCGTGTCGAGGTGCTCGGCCCCGACGCCCTCGCGGCGTCGGAGAATCCCCTCTCGAACACCGCCCTCGTCGCCGACGGCGCCGGCACCCGCCGAGCTGTGCTGGCGAGGTTCTTCGTCGAGCGCTACAAGACGTCGTACCTCTCGCAATGGGCGGCGTTCGTCACCGCGCTCAACGAGCGCGAGCCGCCGCCGACGAGCGGCGCAGACGGGCGGGCGGCTCTCGTGCTCGGCCTCGCCGCCGGGCGGTCGCTCGAGGAGAACCGCCAGGTGGCCGTCACCGAGATCGGCTGAAGTCCTTCGGGCCCTGCTGGCGGCCGCGCCCGCACGCCGACGCCGCGCCGGCGCCGGGACGGATCATCGGGCGGGCTGGACCGGCTGGATGGGCTGGAAGAAGCGCTCGCCGCGCTTGACGAGCGCGTCGAACAGCACGTCGACCGCCTCGCCGAAGCGCAGACCGACGACGTCGAGGCGCCGGATCAGCTCACGGTGCTTCAGCACCTCGATGCTCAGCTCCTCGCCGAACAGCGCCGCTACCTCGACCTCGAAGTGACGCCGCACCTCGTTGGCGCGCTGCTTGGCGCGGAGCAGCGACTTGCCGACTTCGTTCGGCCTCGAGACGACCGCTCCCACGCCCTCGGCGAGCACGGCCACCCCCTCACCGAGGGTGACCAGCACGGTCGCCAGGTTCCGCCTCGACGCCGGTCGGTAGAGCACCCACTCGCGCACGAAGTCGCGGATGTTGTCGAGCACGTCGTCGATCGAGCGCGACAGCCGGAAGAGGTCCTCGCGGTCGAGGGGCGTGACGATCGTCTCGCTCAGCTCGGCGACAAGCGATTGGCGCAGCCTGTCGCCGCGCCGCTCGATCTCGGCGATGGCCGCCTCGACCTGCTCCAGCGGCACCTCGCCGAGGATCACCCGGCCGGCGAACCGCACGCCGTCGAGCGCGCAGCCGAGGTGCTCGACGAGGATGGCGACAAGTCGCGGCCCGTTGCGCCCGGCGACGTCGCGCATGAACGAGCGCAGACGCGCCGCGCCCTGCCCGGGTCGCAGCGGCCGGGCCCCGCTCACAGGTAGGCGCGCTGCTGCTGCTTGGCCGCCTCGTAGGCGACCCGCGCCGCTGCCGTCGACTCGAGGCTGGAGACCTCCGCCACCGGGACGTCCCACCACGACTCGCTCGACGGCGCCTCGACGAGAGGATCGGTCTCGATCGCGATCAGCACCGGGCCGCTGAGCGAGCGGGTGCTCGCCAGTGCCTCGCGCAGCTCTTCGACGGTGGCGCAGCGCAGGCCGATCGCCCCGAGGCTGGCTGCGTTCGCCGCCAGGTCGAGCCTGATCGCCTCGCCCTCGAGCCGGCCGCTCACCGCGTCGCGCATCAGGTATGCGGTGCCGAAGCGCTGGCCGCCGAGCGACTCGGAGAGGGCGCCGATCGAGGCGAAGCCGTGGTTGTCGACGAGCACGATCGTCAAGCTGACGTTCTCCTGCACGGCAGTCACCAGCTCCTGCGCCATCATCAGGTAGGACCCGTCGCCGACGAGGACGTAGACGTCGCGTTCGGGCGCAGCGAGCTTGACCCCGAGCCCGCCGGCGATCTCGTAGCCCATGCAGGAGTAGCCGTACTCGACGTGGTACGCCTTCGGGTGGGCCGCCCGCCACAGCTTGTGCAGCTCCCCGGGCATCGACCCGGCAGCACAGACGACGACGCCGTCGTTCCCGCAGGCGTCGTTCACCGCGCCGATCACCTCGCATTGCGCCGGCAGCGGGCCGTGGCCGAGGCGGTAGGCGCGTTCCACGGTCTCGTCCCACGCCGCGGCGAGCCGACGCGCCTCAGAGCGATAGGCCAGGTCCACCTGCCATCCGGCGAGCGCGCCGGCGAGCTCGACGAGCACGGTGCGGGCGTCACCGACGAGAGCGACCCCGTGATGCTTGGTGGCGTCGAAACGGGCGATGTTGGCGCTGATGAAAGCCACATCGGGACGGGCAAAGGCGCTGCGCGAGGCGGTCGTGAAGTCGCTCCAGCGGGTGCCCACGCCGAGGACCACGTCGGCGTCGCGCGCCAGGGCGTTCGCCGCCGACGTGCCGGTGGCCCCGATCGCCCCGATCGACTGCGGATGGTCGTAGCGCAAGGCGCCCTTGCCGGCCTGGCTCTCGGCGACCGGGATGCCCGTCGCCTCGACAAAGGCGCGTAGCGCCTCGGTGGCCTCTGAGTAGATGACGCCACCGCCGGCGACGATCAAGGGGCGACGGGCGGCACGCAGCAGCTCGGCCGCCCGCGCCAGCGCGGCGGGGTCCGGCGGCGGGCGGTCGACGTGCCACACGCGCGGCTCGAACAGCTCAGCCGGCCAGTCGTATGCCTCGGTCTGGACGTCCTGGCAGAGCGCGATCGTCACCGCCCCGGTCTCCGCGGGATCGGTCAGCACGCGCATCGCCCCGAGCAGAGCCTCAGGCAGCTGCTCGGGGCGCTCGACGCGGTCGAAGAACCGGGACACAGGCCGCAGCGAGTCGTTCACCGACACGTCGCGCCAGCTCGGGTGCTCGAGCTGCTGCAGCACCGGGTCGGAGACGCGAGTGGCGAAGACGTCGCCGGGCAGGAGCAGCACGGGTAGCCGGTTGACGGTGGCGAGCGCCGCTCCGCTCACCATGTTCGTGGCGCCCGGTCCGATCGACGAGGTGCAGGCGAAGGTGGAGAGGCGGTTGCGCGCGCGGGCGAAGGCGGCGGCGCAGTGCACCATCGCCTGCTCGTTGCGCGCCTGGTGGTAGGTCAGCGCTCCGGGACGTTCGAGCTCGGCCTCGAGCAGCGCCTCGCCGAGCCCGGCGACGTTGCCGTGCCCGAAGATGCCGAAGCATCCCTCGATCAGGCGGTGCTGCTTGCCGTCCCGCTCGGAGCGCTGCTCGGCGAGGAAGGCGACGACCGCCTGGGCGACCGTGCGGCGCTGTCTCACTCCCGGCCCCTCGTGCTGGCGGGGCCTCCGGCAATGCCGGCGAGGCGGGCGTCGACCTCTTCGTGCTGCCAGGTCGAGCGGACCCAGTGGTACGACGGGTCGTCGCTCGCCCGCCAGCCGCGCTCGCCCGGCCCTGCCATCACGTTGAGGTAGTAGAGGTCGTAGCCGGGCAGCGCCATCGTCGGGCCGTGGTAGCCGTGAGGAACGAGGACGACGTCGCCGTGGCCCACCTCGGCGAGGAGGTCGATCGGTCGCCCGGGCGCCCCGTACAGGCGCTGGTAGGCGACGCCCCTGCGCCCGCTGTGGTCGGCGGCGATCTCGTAGTAGTAGATCTCCTCGAGCTCGCGCTCGTCGTCGCGCTGCTCGTCGTGCTTGTGAGGAGGGAAAGAGGACCAGTTGCCCGCTGGTGTGACGATCTCGCAGGCGAGCAGGCGCTCGGCGGGGAAGTCGTCGGCGATCGTGTAGGCGAGGACCCGCCGCGAGCAGCTGCCGGCGCCGCGCAGCTCGATCTCGACCTCACCGGCGGCCCGGTAGCAGAACGGGAACTGCTCCGTTGCCCGAGCCCCCGGGAGCGCGAACCGTCCCCCTCCCTCGCTCTCGATCACGAGCTCGGCGCCGACCGGCACGTAGCAGAAGTCGGTAGGGCCGGAGAAAACGTCGTCGCGTCCTGTCAACGTGGCGCGCTCGCCGTCGCAGGCGACGTCGCAGGAACCGGCCAGCGGCAGCACGAGCAGCTCCTCGTCGTCGCCGCGGAGCCGACGGCTGCCGCCGGCCGGCAGGGCGAGGACGCGCAGCGAGGCCCAGGTCCACCCGGCCTGCTGGCGAGTGAGCTCGAGCTCGAGCTCGCCGAGGGCGAGCTCGCCGGCGCGTCGGTGAAGTCTCATCGCGTGGACCGCTGAGGCCCGCCCGCCTCGCTCGCCATGCTCGACCTCCCAGTCACCGATCGTTCCAGTCACCGATCGTTGCACCGAACCCGTCGGTGCACAGGGTCGCGCCGCCCGGCGCTGTGGTCTCCGGATCCGTCGCCGTCCCTGCCGCCGGCCGCATCGTCGCGCCCGGCGGGCAGTGCGGTCAACTTGTCAAGACGTCATGACCTTACCTGACAGCGGGCTGGCTGTTCCGCCCCGGCTCAGGCGAGGTGCAGCAGCTCCCCGCCGAGCGCGCCGAGGGCGACCGCTGAGGGCAGCGTCAACACCCAGCCGCCGCCGATCGCCCGCACGGCCCGCCAGCGCACCCTCGAGGGCATCAGCCGGGCCGAGCTGCCGAGCAGCGCCGAGGTCACCGCCTGGGTGGAGGAGAGCGGCAGGCCGAGCACTGCCCCGCCGAGCACCGAGATGGTCGAGCCAGCAAGGGCGGAGAGCGTGCCGTCGTCCTCGACCGGAGACATCTGCCCGGCAACACGGGCGCCGACACGGCGGACGAACAAGAGAGCTCCTGCGGCGAACGTGGCCGCCAGGCCGAGCTGCCAGACGGCGACCGGGCGCGGCGGCCCGGTGGTCGCCATCGCCACGGCGAGCAGCGCGACCAGCTTCTGAGCGTCGTTGGCGCCGTAGGCAACTGCCGCCGCGAGGAAGGCGACGACCTGCATGCGACGCGCCCGCCGGCGCCCCAGCGTGCCCGAGCTGACGATGCGCCGGACCGGCGCCGCGAGGAGGTAGGCGACGGCGAGGCTGAGCAGGGGAGAGAGCAGCCCGGCTCCGAGCACGTCGAGCACGGCCGCCCAGTGGGTAGGCAGCCGGGCGCCGATTCCCGCCCCGATGATCGCACCGGTGAGCGCCATCGTCAGGCTCGTCGGCAGCCCGCGCCGGGAAAGCGTCAGCACGACGACGAGGGCGCCCGCCACCGCGCACGCCAGAACGCCTTGGCCTCCTGCCTGCTCGAACGACACCAGGCCGTGGGCGAGCGTCCTCGCCACCGCCGCCCCGGCGGCGAGCGGCACGGCTCCGGCGGCGAGGGCCAGCACGAGGACGCCGGTGAGGGGCGACATCGCGCCCGAGCGGGCGCTTGCAGAAGCAAGGGTCGCGCCGTCGTTGGCGCCGCTCGCGAAGGCGAACCCGAATGCCAGCGCCATCAGCCAGACCGAGTGCGCCGTGGCGACCCGCCTTCCTGCCCTCCGGTCCCGAGAAGGGCGCCGCCGGGCTGACGGCCACGCTAGCAGTCGTCCCGGCGCCGCAATGGCGGACCCAGCATCTGGCCGGCCGGCCCGAGCGGCGGCAGTCGACAAGGCGGGTCCCAAGGGCTACCATCACAGCAGCCGCCAACTGAATACATCATGACAAAGTGGAGCCTGGAGCGAGTGTGGCCGGCTCCGGACGGCAAGCGAGGCTGGATGGTGGCGCAGGGAGAGGACAGGTGGCGCGTGGCGCCGCTTCGGCGGGCGGGCCGGGACGAGGTGGGGACGACGGGAGACCTGGCGCCCCGGCTGGCTGCTCGCGGTGGCGGCCGGCCTACGGCCGCCACTCAACAGAGGGGAGAGCGCTGATGAAGCGTGGCAAGATCCTGCTGGCGACCGGCACCGCCGTGAGCTGCCTCAGCCTGGGCATCGGCCTCGGCGCGGCTGCGGGCGCGACGGCGCAGAGCCCGAGCGGCGCACGCGCCACGCCACAGGCTGTGCTGTACCCGAAGTCGTTGCACGGCAGCTTCGCCTTCTACTCTGGCGCCGACACCAACGTCGAGCAGCTCTGGCAGAACATCCTCATCCCGAGCTTCAACCGTGCCTACCCGCACATCAAGATCAACTACGTGTTCTCCGAGCACGGCACCAACGACGTCACGACGCTCGACCGCGTCGCGACGGCGGTCAAGGACCACCGCCCGAGCGGCTTCGCGCTGCTCGAGTCTGGCACCAACGCAGTCGAGCTGGCGGCCCGCCAGCACCTGTTCATCCCGGTGACGACGAAGACGATCCCGAACGCGGCAAACGTGCCGAAGGCCTCGATGCAAGTCGTCGCCAACGACGCCGTCCCCTACCGCGGCTCCAAGGTTGTGCTCGCCTACAACTCCTCGAAGGTGAAGAACCCCCCGAAGACGCTGGCGCAGCTGCTGAGCTGGATCCAGGCCAACCCCGGTCAGTTCGCCTACTGCAATCCGACTGGCGGCGGCTCGGGCCAGTACTTCGTCGAGGACGTCCTCAACTCCTACATGTCGGCCGCCGCGATCAAGACCCTCGCCTTCAACGAGAACGTCTCGCTCGAGAGCGGCTGGGCGCAGGGCATGGCCAAGCTGCACGCGCTGAACGCCGACGTCTACGGATCCGGCACCTACCCGACGGGCAACACCCAGGTGCTGACGCTCCTCGGCTCGGGCGCTGTGAACATGGCGACGGTGTG